>JBDNFZ010000001.1:0-9088 GCA_041689555.1 Opitutaceae bacterium
AGATGCCCAGCGTCGTTCAAATCGCGACCCCCACCATCCCGAATTTATACGCGATCCCGCCCCACACCACGAAGGTGCCCGCCGAGAACATCGTCATGAACGCCGACAAGCCCGACAACCACCACGGCGATTGCCCGCCCGCCGCAAACATCTCCCGCGCATTGTTCATCCGCCGCGCAAACATCACGCCCATCGCGAGCAACCCGGCGACGTATAGAACTATAACCACCAGATCGAGCGGTTGCATTGTAAGAATTATTAGGGGTTAAAATGTGAATCCGAACTTGGTTTTAAGCACGCCAAGCCCGGCTGTCCACGCAGTTAAGGACCGATGCGCAGAAAATCAGCGCGACGGTCCACCGGCGGAGGTGCGAGATTTCTTTGACAGGGAAATTTAGGCCGGGCGGCGCGGCGGAATGGCGACGTCGAAGCTGCGGGTGCGGCCGGGGGTGTAGGCACCCGCGCAGAAAAGGGCCACGGGGACTCCACGCCCATCGAACACAAGTTGCGGACGCTCGAGGGCGTCGGTTTTTTTGCGGGTGCCGTCGTGCCCCGCGATCTCGCGCGTGGTGCCGA
Organism: Opitutaceae bacterium; assembly: GCA_041689555.1. Taxonomy (GTDB): domain Bacteria; phylum Verrucomicrobiota; class Verrucomicrobiia; order Opitutales; family Opitutaceae; genus Tous-C4FEB. The sequence continues at coordinate 577 of JBDNFZ010000001.1, forward strand.
AGAGATGCTTTGCGAGCTTACAGTCGAAGCCATCGCGCGATTCGAGGTGCGCGAGGGAGTTGCCGAGGCCGGTGAAAATGCCGTTGTTGTCCTTCGGGATAATGCAGTAGCGGTCGCCGGCGTGCCAGATGAACGGACCCGTCGGAGGCGAAATGCCCGCCGGTCTTGGTGAAGATCGGCATGGGATTTCTTCTTCCACGGGCCCGCAGGATTGTCGGCGGTGGCGACGAGACGGTCGACCGGGCCGCCGAAAAGCGCGGGGCACTTGGTCGCGACGGCTTTGTAAACCATGAGCAGACCTCCGTCGGGACGGACGCGGGTCGCGGGATTCGACGTCATGAGCGCGTCGGGCGCGTAGCGGTCGGAGCTGATGTCGACGGCGGGATGGTCGAAGCGCGTTCATGGGCCGGCGGGCGAGTCGGCGGTCGCGACGCCGATGCGCTGGTGGTTACGGTGAATCCGTTTGAGGCGCTTCGCGGGGACGATGCCGTCGCCGACATTGCGCATGCGGTAGATGCATAATTTTTTACCAACGCGAAAGATGTTGGGATTACGAGTGCGGGAGCCGTCCCGGGATTTTTCGCCGCAGGCGGGCAGCACGACCCCGGCGTGGCGGTAGGGACCGGTGGGCGAAGCGCACGCGGCGCGGGCGACTTCGGAGTGCGTGACCCGGGCGAGCCGGCCGAGCCGGCTCGGCCAGCGGGAGTAGAAAAGACGGTAGTTGCCGTCGTCGCCGCGCACGGCGGAGCCGCACCAGATGCACCAGTCGGAATCCTCGAAGACGCCAGCGACGGGAACGGGGTGGAGCCACCGGCCGAGGTCGATTTCGCCGCCGAGGACTGAAGCGGGGGCGGTGGCGGCGCGGAGGGGGCGAGAGAGCGCGGCCAACGCGAAACCAGCGGCGCTACGCGAGGGGAAATCAAAGCGGGAAAAAGGTCGGGGGGCCGCGGGACGAGAAAGGCGGTCAGGGTTGGAGGGTGACGCGGCGAGCGAGATAGCCGAAACCGTAGGAGGCGGTGGCAGACGTGCCGGCCGGGAGACGCGTGCGGCCGGTAAACGTGCGGGAGTCGGCGGAGTCTTCGATGACGTCGAGCGTCGTGGCGGCGGCAGCGGAGTTGGCAGGACCGGTGGTAAGGATGATCTCCGCGGTTTCGACTTTGGCGTAGTCGAAGTTGAGCGGGGCCGTGAGTTGCACGACGACGTCGTCGCCTTCGCGGCGAAGCGTGAGCGAGGTCTCGGCGAACGCGAGGTAGGCGAGGCTGATGTTGAAAGCGGTGTTGAACTGCACCCAGCCCTCGGTCCAGCCGACGTTACCCGCCTCGGGGTGGTAGGGGTAGTGTTGGTTCTTTGGGCTCCCATCGATCACGAAGCGGACTGCGGCGAGCCGCCCGATGCCGCCGACGTGAAACGAATGCCAGCCGTGCTCGACGCCCTCGATCTCGCGGGGTGCGTCGAAGGAGAAGTGCCGGCCGGTCGGATTGCGGCCGAACATGCCGTCGAAGTGCGACCAAACGAGTTGACCGAGGCGCGCGCGGGTCGCGCCGTCGGTGACGAACGGCTGCGCGGCGAGCAGCGCGGCGGGCAGGCCGACGACGTTGCCGGGTTCGTTCCACATCGTCGGTTTCTCCCCCATCGGGGTCCAGCCGTCGGCGTCGTCGAGTTTGCGGAAATCCCAGAAATTTTCCGACCGACGGACCGCGACGGCGGCCCATGCGTCGATCTTCGCGGCGAGGCCGGCGGGGGCGCGCGACGGATACTCGCGCAGGAAGTGGGCGAGGCCGGTGAGCGTGAGCCACTCGCTCATGCGCTGGCCCTTGGTCGTGAGCGGATCGTTCCAGTCGAGATTCGCGATCAGCCACTCGGCCTGACGGTAGGAGGCTTGAAAAAATTTGTCGGCGTCGGCGCGGCCGGCGCGTTTCGCGACGGCGTAGAGGAGGAGATTCGGCTCTACGGAAAAGCCCGGCGGATAGGCGCCCTTGGTGGAGCCGACCTTGGTCTTGAGCGCGAGGAGATCGTGCTCCGGGCTTTCGTCGTAAGGATAGATGTGGTCGGCCTTGGTGTCGGCCCAATGGGCGAAGACGTGGTCGCGCACGACGGTGTAATTCTGCCCGGGCAGCCAGGTTTTCAGCCACGGCCACGCGTAGAGAAAATAGGCCAGCTGCGCCTTGATCATTTCGTGGCCGAGTTTTTGGGTGACGATGACGTCGGCGCCCCAATGGATCATTTTGATGATGTCGGGGGCGTCGGCGAGTGGCGGCTCAAGCCGGCCCCACAGCTTCGGCTCGGCCGGAGGCTCGTAGGCGATCTGTCGCGGCATGCGCGTGTAAGCGGACGGGTTCGACAGGAATTGCGGGACGAGGGTGTGGAGTTCCCAGCCGAAGTGATGGTCGTCGCGCCAACCATAGGAGCCCCGGCAAACGGCGCGCTCGTTGCCGATGCGGTGGCGGCTATCGATCATAAAATTGACGGCGTTCTGATAGGTGATGCGTTCGAGCCACCACATCCCGATGCGGAAGGGCTCGGACGTGTGCGGGCCGGCGACGACGACAAACTCGCGCGGGTCGTTCGCCGGATCGAAGGCGGAGAAATCGCCGATGTGGTTCTGCAGTTTGCCGGTGAACAAAGCTCCGCCGCCCGTGGCCGGGCGCACCTCGAACGGCATGCCGTCGGGCAGCGTGGGCGCGGTGAAGCGCTTCGGCCGACCGAGGTTGAAGCCGCTCTGATTGAGGTAAATCAGCGGGATTTTCCCGAGGGGTGCGGCGGTGGTGCCGTGCCCATCACCAGGAGCCGGCAGCGGCGGCAGGGTGCGCACGGAGGCCGGCCATACGACGACTTCCTTTATCCGCGCATAGCCATCGGGCGTCGCGGTGATCCAGAGCCGCAGACGGTCGGTGCGCACGGCGACGGTGTCGTCGAACGCAACGGCGAGCGTGGCAGCCTGATTGTCGGCGACGGTGGCGGACGGGATGTCGACCCACCGGCCATCGCTTTGAAACTGCACCTTGAAGCCGCGCGCGGCGGTCGCGGCGTTGAGGCCGGTGTGCACGTGCAGACCGAGGAGCGAGGACGTTTCGCCGAGTTCGATTTCGAGCCAAGACGGCGCACGCGACAGGTTGCTCGTCCAGCGCGAGGCGTCGGTGACCAAGCCGTCGATCGCTTTGTCGGCGGTGAACTCGCCGTAAGTTGAACTCGCGGTGGCGCGGTGCAGCGGGAGCGGTTTCGGCGGGGCGCCGGCGGCGAGGAGTCCGACGGCGGAAAGCGTGAAAAGGCCGGCGATGGCGGAGGTTTTCATAAGAAGATCAGCGCGATGATGCACCAGCGGAGGTGAGGGATGCGAAACATTGAGGGGGCTGCGCGCGGCGGAGTCATTCGACGATCAACACTCCGCGCATCACGCGCCAATGGCCGGGGAAAGTGCAGAGGTAAGGAAAGCGCCCGGGGGTGGCCGGTGCGGTGAAGGCAAGTTCGGCACGTTTGCCGGGGTCAACGAGCGGCGTAAAATGGAGGACTTGCGGCGAAGCCGGGACGAAGTTTTTCGCCGCGCCGTCCGATTCGCCCGCCATGCGGTCGGCGAGGAGCCCGACGGCCTCGTCGGCGCCCGGAGCGACAAGGACAAAGTTGTGCGCCATGAGATCGGGGTTTTCAAAAACGAGACGCACGGGTTGGCCGGCTTTAACGCGGAGTTCGGTCGGGGCGAAGAGCATCTGGTTCGGCACCGCCTGGACACGGAGGGTGCCGGCGTCGGCCGCGTTGGCGCGCTCCCACGCGGCGGTAAAATCCTTGAGCGCCGCCGCCGTGCCAGCGGAGCGCACGCGGGGGAGCGGTTGCCCGATGGGGTCGAACAGATAGACGGGCGGTGGTTCGCCTTTCAATCGGCGGTAGGCGATCTCGATCACATTGAGTCCCGCGCGCAGCTCCAGCGCCACCTGCTGCTCGGAGCTGTAGGGACTGTTGGCGCCGAGGACTTGCACACCGTTGAGCGCGATGTCGAGAAACCCATGCTTCACGCTCAGGAGCGCCGGTTGCGCGTCGGCGGCATCGACGAAAGTCCGATACGGGCGGGTCAGGGGCGGCGCGGCGAGGGCTTTCTGCTTCTGTTCGGTGGTGGCGTAAGCGTTGAGGTCGCCGCTGCCGGTCTCGGGGAGCGCCAACCAAGATTTGAGCTGCGTCGAAAGGACGATCTCCAAGACCGGCACGGAGCGCCCGATCTTGGGCCGCGTGCCGGCCGACAAGTCGGCGAGCATGAGGCCCACGGCCGGGGATGCCGGGTGCAGGTGCGCGACGGCGTCGGCCATCTGCGGTTGCCCGGGGCGGAGATGCGCGACGGCGTTGACGACGGCCATCTGCACGCGCGGATGCGGGTCGCGCACCGCGGCTTCGAGGCTCGCGACGGCCTCGGGCAAGCGGGGCGCGTTGAACCGCACGAGTTGCACGGCGGCCGCGCGCAGCAACGGGTCGGCGGAAGAGAGCAAGCCGGAGATCCACGCAGGGCGGACTTCGCCCGCAGCCTGTAGGACCCACGAAGCCTCCAACCACGCCTGCTCGCGCGTGGGCGAAGGTGCGGATGCTTGCGCGGCCACCCATGCATCGAGCGGCGCGACAGCCGACGCGCCCAAACGGCGGAGCGCGATGCGGGCATGGTGGCGCACGATATTTTGCGGGTGGTGGAGGAGCCCGAGGAGTTCGGACATCGAAGCGCCCTGGATGCGCGGCCAATCTTTGACCACGGGTTTGCCGGTGTGGACGACGCGCCAGATACGGCCGCGTTCGTGATTCCACTGGGGATCGCGCATCGGGTGCTGCGCGTGGCCGATGATGAGGCTGGAGAAATCGGAAACGTAAAGGGCTCCGTCGAAACCGAACTCCACATCGACCGGGCGAAACGTGCTGTTTTTGGACGAGAGCACATCGAGCCGGTTGGTCGCGACGAGGGGCCCCGTGTCGGCGTTCACGGCGGACAGCGAGACGACGTAGCTGCCGAGGAGCGCGGCCGAGGCGACGCCCTGTTGCAAGGCATCCGGAAAGTTCGGGCTCGAGATCACGGCGAGCGCGGAGCCTTTAGCAAAGTTGAGCACCATGCCGTGGCCGTAGGGATGGTAGACGCCGAGGGGAGTCCAGGTGAGCGGGAGACCTTCGAGCACGTGCCCGCCGCCGTAGCGCTGGAAAATATTCCCCGCGCGGTCGAAGGAGACCTTCCACGGATTCGGCGTCACGCTCTGCCACTCGGGATGGACGCGGCCCGTCGCCAGATCGAGGCGGTAGGTGGTCGAGTCGATGCCGCGCACCACGCCGAAGGCCGTCTCAAACTGGGAACGATGGAACACGCCGTCGGAGAAAATCACGTTTCCGATCGGATCGGTGGCGACCATGCCGCCGTGGTGGGAGTCGGTGACGTCAACGCCGCGCAGGAGTTCTCTGCGCGTATCGGCGCGGTCGTCGCCATCGGTGTCGTTAAGGAGAAGGAGGCGGGGTTGGGCGGAGACGATGACGCCGCGTTCGTGAAACGCGACGCCGTCGAGCGCATCGAAGCCGTCGGCGAAGACGGTGCATTTGTCCGCGCGGCCATCGTGGTCGGTGTCCTCGAGGATGAGAATTTTGTCGCGCGGTTTCTCCCCGGGGATCGTGTGCGGGAAAGACGGCATCGTGACCACCCAGAGGCGCCCGCGAGCGTCGAAACTCATTTGCACCGGACAGCGCAGCTCGGGAAATTGCTCCTCGGAAGCGAAGAGATTCACCGCGTATCCGTCGGCAACGACCAGATCGCGCTGCATCTCGGCGGAGGTTTTCACCGTGCCGCCGGGAAACCGGTAGGTCACGCTTTCACCGGGCGGCATGGGCGGCAGCGTCGGGGAAAGGAAATCCGCGAAACGCGCGGCGGGCTTGGCGGCGAGTTCGTGGAGGATGCCGTCGGCGAGTTCGACCAGGCGGTGGTAGCGAGGCAGCTCGGCGGTGTTTTCCTCGGGGCGTTTGCGGACGCCGTAGTAGAGCGAGCCGTTCTTGGGGCGGACGAGATCGGCGTTGGCGGCGTGTTTTTGGGCAGCGGCGCGCGCCAAGTCGGCGATGCGGGGCGTTTCGAACGAGGGTAGTCCCTCCGCACCCGCAAGGACCTGCGCGACGAGCCGGCCGATCACGCGGCCACCGGCGGCATTGAGGTGGAGGCCCTGCGCGGTCAGCGGTTCGGCGCTACGCGCAAACGCATCGGCGCTGGGAGCGAACAAATCGACAAACACCGCGCCGTGGGCGCGCGCGAGCTCGGCGACGACACGTGCGTAGTCGCCGAGCTGGCGATTGCGCGCCGGGACGTCGACACCCGCGGGCGAGGAGCGCGGATCAACGGCCAGCGGCGAGAGCAAGACGAAGCGCGCGGCGGGGTGAAGCCGGGAGAGCTCCCGCAAATGCGCTTCGTAGTGCGCGCGAAAGTCCGCGAGGCCGGCGGCGCCGGCGAACGACTCGTTCGAACCGTAGCCGAGCACCGCGACGTTGGCGGGCCACGCGGCGAGCAGGGTCTTCAGATGCTCGGCGTAGCCCTCGGGCCGGAGGCGATAGCCGACCTCGTCACCTGTCCACGCGAGGCTGCGGAGGCGGAGTTTCTTATCGGGAAACGCAAGCTGGAGCTGCGCCTCGAGTTCGCCGGATTCGAGCAATCGCTCGACGAGCGAGCCACCATGGAACACGACCGTATCGTTGTCCTCCCAAGCGATCTCGGGTCGCGTGAGCCGCACGGCGGCGTGGGGGGTGAGGCCGCGGCGAAACGGATTGCGCTCCTGCAGCGGCGTCACGTCCGCACGCGCGGGGATCTTTGCGTCGAGCGCCGTGGCCCAGTAGCACGCGTTGACGAACAGCCGGCGCAGCGCCTCGTTGGCAAAGTCGGATGCGCCGGCCATCGCGCCACCGAGTGTCGCGGTGACGACGCGGCCGCGTTGGCCGACGGGTCGCGCGGTCGTCCAGACGACGGGTAGCATCGGGGTGTTGGGGGTGATCATCCGCCGCCACTTGGGGTTCAGTTGTTCGCCGACCACGGGCAGCGAATCAGGGCTCATGCCCTGGAGAACCTGCCCGAGCAGGACGGGCTCGCACCCGGGTGGGAGCGGAAGGAGGACTTCGTAAACATCGGTCGGGCCCCAGATTTCACCGTCACGAATTCCGCGCAAAATCGGATGGGCCGCCTGGCCGGGCGCGAACATGCCGCGGGTGCTCTGCTGGCCGTGGAGGCCCCAGTGGTTGCGATGCGTCGCGCCGAGCACTTGCTGGCCGAAGCCACCCTCGAAGCCGGGCACGGTGCCGTTCCAATCGTAGCGCGCAAACGTCGTGGACGCGCCGGGCGGATGGGTCGCCGGCGAGAAGCTGCCGAAGGCGTGTGTCGCCGTGCGTATACCGATTACGGGGCGACCTGAGTCGAGATAGGCTGCGATATGCCGCATCTGCTCGTCGGGCAAAACACGAAAACGGGTGAACACCACGAGCAAGTCGGCGCGTGCGAGCGCATCCAGCCCGGGAATGTTGTCGCGCTCGTCAGGATCGATCACGCCGGACTTCCGGTTGGCGGCAAACAGCACGGTGCAAGCGAAGCCGTGCCGCGCAGCGAGGATTTGCGCCAGCAAAGGCATCGATTCCTCGGATTTGTATTCCTCATCGCCGGCGATGAAGACGATGTGTTTACCGGACCCGGCGAGGCCCGGCTGCCCTTCGAAAAAAGCCCAAGGCAAAGAGGAAGGAGCTGCGCTAGAGTGGCTGACGTTGAAAAATACCAGCACTCCCATCACCAGTGCTTGAATCAAGCGGGCGAATGGCCGGTGCAATGATCGGGAAAGAAGGCTTGTAGTCATGGCGCGAAAAAAGGGACCGGCAAAGATTGAGGTGGCACGGGAGCGGAGATTCACGCCGTCATGCGCGACTCTGCGGCAGTGGGGAGGAGGGTTCATCGGACGCCCGCAGGTTCGACGGGACCGAACGCTCCAGTCGGGAAATTCCCGCGCCAGATTTCCGCCCTGAAAGTGCCGGCGCCAGTCGGGGCGGAGATTTTCATCGCTGCGCCGATGCGGATGGGAATCGTTTTCGTCTCAAGCGGGCGGTATTGACCGTCGCGGAAGGTGACGCGGAGTTCGCAGTCTGCCGGAGGAAACACCGGGAAATCTGTGCGCGACTCCAGCCGGACAGTAAGAGTGCCGGCCGCGAAGGTGGCCTCCCTCACAACGAAACCGGAGTGCTCCCGCCGGAGTGCGTGATAGGAACCGCGCGGCGTGCGATCGGGCGCGACCAAACCCCATTCGCGCCAGCCGTTCGGATTGGTGCCGACATAGCGGCTGCGATAGTCGTTGAAACTCCATACCGAGGCGCCGGAGATGAAGGGGCGTGCGCGAATGATCGCCAGCATCTCGCGGAACCAGTCGACCCGTTCCGTTTCGTCACCGACGAAATCGTGGCGCACACCATACTCGGTAATAATGAAAGGTTTTCCGGGATGGAGAGCATGGGCGCGGTCAATGTTGGCGGCGTTTTCGCGCGGCGTGCG
>JBDNFZ010000002.1:0-10885 GCA_041689555.1 Opitutaceae bacterium
GATGTTCAACAAATCATCCCCTTGCCGGAGGCCCACGAATACCAAGTGCAGCTTCGCGAAAAAGAACAGGTGGGGCGCAAGAAGCGGGCTGAACGCTTCGACGTGCGGCAGAAATTCTGGCAGGGAGTGATAGCCATGGCGCAAAATCGCAAAACCCGCCACGCCAACATCAAGCCAGGAGCCTATCACTGGCTGGGGGCAAGCTCCGGCATCCGCGGCCTCGGGTTCAACTATGTGATCGTGCAGGAATATGGCGTGGTGGAGCTCTACATTGACTGCGGTGAGGCCAAGGAGAATAAACGCATCTTCGATCAGATTCACGCGCGCAAAGAAGAGATCGAAAAGAAGTCGGGCGGGACGCTTTCGTGGGAACGCCTCGACACGAAGCGAGCCTGCCGAATTAAACATGTAATCGAACGCGGCGGCTACCGTAGTCCCGAGCTACAATGGCCGGAGATTCAAGCAGAAATGGTCGAATCCATGACTCGGCTGGAGACGGCGCTTAGGCCGACATTGGATTTACTAGAGGTGTAGTAAGGACCGAAGCGAGGCCGAGAAAGGGCCAAAGACATCGCTCAACTTCTCAGGAAATTTCAAGGACTCGACCCCTGATTGCCCGACCTGATGCCGATGGCAGTCCAATACGATGTTAGCGATACGCGATATGGAGCGGATAGGCTGCTTCTAGTAAACGCGCTGGAAAGATGACCCCTGTCCCCGCCAATGTCCCACGTCATGAGTATACTTTGGACTACGATGAGCCCTGCTGATATCAGACCTAAGAATGCCGTGCTAGAAATACAACCCGGTCAGTTGGATTTATTCAGATAAATCGACGTCTCGTTCGCTTGGCTTCGTGTGCCAACGCCGCTACCCTACCCGACATAATTTCAAGATGAAGCCGAATGAATCCATCGCCTTTCCAGTCGAGACTTTCATCTCGGCGGGCATTCCCCGCAAGGCCTCCGTCAAGATTCTAGTGAGCGGTAAACTTTATTCTTACGGGCCGATCGCGATTGAGGACCTTAAAGAAATCGTGCCAGACCAATGCGGTTTTCGAGACATCGCAGGCGGGTGCGAAACGTGGGAGGTGACGACTGTGACCGTGGAAGTCGGATCGCCTCCACCGGGCAGCACAAGGAGTTTTGAGTTTAAATTTCCCGGAGGTAATACCGAGAATCGAATCCTAACGCTTTCCAGCCTTTCTCCGGTTGCCGCCCACAAAGTCGCGTTCATCGACGCCGAGATCACCGAGGCCGCCGTGCTCACGGTTGCCGACCTCGCTTTCGTCACCTACCGAGAGGGACTACTATGGATCCATGAGAGCCCTCTCACATGGAATGAGACCGGCTGGTTTGACTCGAAGTTCATCGATTACTGGGTAGTTGATCGGGGTGAACGCCACCACCCGAGCGAGTGGCATTGGGCAGCCCGCCCATTATCCGATCTATGCGAAGGACTTTTGGAAATGCAAACTCACGTCCACGTGACGCATGATGTCATCAGCCGAAAGGACGCCGCCCGAGTTTTGCGTGAAGAGCCTAACCGATGGGCAATGGTGGTGGAGACGTTCATCGCACGTTTTGGGCCGCTTCACGCCCGAAACTTGCTCGGGGGTGACAATGTAGCCGCTGTTTTAAACTTCAGCTTTCGAGGCATCGCCACGGCGGGCCGAAAGGCGGGCGGCCTTGAGTCCTCGCCGCAGCTTTTCATGGGATGGGCGCATTGAACCATGGAACCGGTTGAAAAAACCAATTTTCAGATGGAGGCCTTTGTGGAGGCGGGCATCCCGCGCGATGCATTAGTGACCCTCGAGGTGCGCGGGTGCGATTACGCCTATGGCGCGGTCGATCGGGATAAATTAGCAAAGACTCCATCGACCGACGATTACCGCGATATAGCCGGCTTTGATCGGACTGAGGTAAGGAAGTTCATGAGCGTGATCGTCACGTGTGTGAGTGATGGGCCTGCCAAGGACAAATCACATGAATTTCGCATTGAATTTGATGATTTAGATGAGGTGTTAGAAACGGAAACACAACAAACCGACTACGTCGTGCATTCCTGCGGATTCAGCGCTTGGTTGGCCCAGCCTATGCGGGTGGAAGACATTCTGACGGCCACCCACGTCGATGATCGCCGATCGCTCAATGTTAAGTGTCTCGACTGGTCAGATGACGAATGGGACCAAGATTCGGAAGATTGGGTGCAGAGCGGAGATCTACGATTTACTACTTTAACTTACACTGAGGCTTTCGGCGTGAAAGCGCACATCTTTGACGCGCTTGATGCCATGCAGAAACACCGGCATGCACCCTCCCCCTCAGTAGCTCGTTCCAGAATCCACGACCACCTTGAAGCCAATCCAGAGCATTGGGCCATTGTCGCCGAGCGATTTATCGACCGCTTTGGTCGTGCCGAGGCGGCAGCCCTGATCGGCAAGAGCCACCTCGAAGCGCTACTCCGCCACGAATTGTGGGACCATATCACCGCCGAGCCAGTCGAAGATCGGCGCCAACTACGCCTCAAATTATCCACCTCGACAAGTTCAGCCGCGTTTTCAGCAACGACTGGCACCCCTCCCTCTGTTCAACGACAATCTGAAACCGGCTGAGTTCTGATTGTCGTTCGACATGGCGGAGTTTTGAGCCTGCGGCCGGGCCCTCGCCGCCGAGCGCGACCAGCACCGCTAGCCGATCACGCAAGACGCCCCCGAGGCCCAAGCCGCGCGCCTGATCGCCGACCGGCGCTGGCACTACCCTGCATGGCCGACCAGGAAGTCGCCGAGAAAGGCTCCATGATCAATTTTACATGGCACCGGCAGCTTGGCCATCGCTGGAGGCTTATCCCCTTCCTTTTTTTTCAAGGGCGCTGCGCGAGGACTAGTTCAAGCCGGCGCATGCGATCCTTTCGGCCATAGTTTTTCGAGGTGGGCGGACGAAGTTTTCAGACCTAAGAAAAGCACTCAATGAAAGGCCTGAACCATAAGAACTAAGCGGTCGCCTGTTGTGAGTTTATGGATAGGAATTCAACGAATTTAGCCAACAAAAAACCCGCTACTCTTTGTGGGTAAGCGGGTTCCGTAAAGTGGTGGCAAGACCCGGAATCGAACCGGGGACACGTTGATTTTCAGTCAACTGCTCTACCAACTGAGCTATCTTGCCGTCTGCGTGAAGGGCCAGAGCAAAGCCCGCGCTCCGGGCGCGTCAACGGGAATTTCGAAACCGCCCAAGCTCACTGCGATGCGGACTTTTCCACGTCGCTCGGCTCCGTAAACCAGCGCGCGAGCAGCAAAGTCACTCCGATCGCCGCGTAGCCGGCGGCGTGGGCTGCCGCCGGGAAAAGCACTTCGCCCGTCTCACCCGTGTGCGTCAGACGTTCCAACAGAGGCAAGGCGCTCACCGTGTCCCCAGCCGCATACCGCCACGAATGGAGCAGCCCGACCAGGCTCAGTCCCGCCGCCGCAAACGCCCAACCCGCCGCCGCCACCAGCCGTTTCTCGATGATAAAGACCGTCACCGTCGCCAGCACGATCGAGCAATAGAACGCCCCCTGCTCCACCGCGAAAAGTCCTTCGATAAACGTGCCGGACGCCTGGAACTTCTCCGCGAGCTTGGGCGAAAATTCCATCCCCGGCGTCGCGCCGTAACCGGCTACCCGAAGCGCGTTCTTCACCACAAACGACACCCACATCAACAGCACCGGCGCCAGCCCGAGCACCACCGCAGGCCAATGTCGCGACGGCGTCGCCTCAAAGGCCTGCACCATGATGATCACCCCGATCCATACGATGATCGCCAGCCCCGCGTCCGCCGGCACCGCCCACGCCGTCAACGCCATCGAGCCGGTCAGACAGATCGCCGTGATGAAAATGCCGTTCACCGTCGAGTAACCCGCCCGCGCCCCCATCCGTTTCCACGCCGGGTGGCCGATGTAGATCGAGGTCGGAAACGGCGAACCGAAGCACGCCGCCGCCAGTGTCGATGCGCCGTTCACCAGCAGCGACGACCGCGACGAATAGTTGTCCCCCGCCGCCGCCGCCGACTCGATGCATTGGAGCGAGGCCAACAAGTTGAGCAGCCCGAGCGGAATCACGATCGGCAGGTAAACCCAAAATTGCCCCGCCATCAGCCCCCGCCACACATCGCCGATGACCAGCACCGGCGGATACCAGCCGAGCGAATCCGTCGGCCGCGGACCGTTCGGCGCGAGGCCTGTTGCCCACGACAAAGCCGTGCCCACGAGCAACACCACCAACGCGGCGGGAATCCCCCATTTCGGTTTCACCCCGCCGAAGTAGAAGAGGAGCACAAGCCCCAGCGTCACAAAGCCCACCAACGGATGCGCGAAGGTCGTGATGAGAAAATTGAGCCCGAGAAACGCCAGCCCCGCACCGGAGAGCGCCGCCAGCAACGCCGCCCGCGGCGTCATCTTGCGCACCCGCTCGGCCACGAAGGCGCCGAAAAACTCGATCAGGCCCGAGCCGATGCACGCCACCAGTCCCGCCTGCCACGCCACCGTGTCCGGGTCGGCCGCACCCTGCGCGATCGCGATCTGCTTCGCCGGCACCATCACAAGGAAGACATAGGCGATGAACGTCGGTGTGTTCAGCCCGAAGGGTAACGCACACACATCATCGCGGCCCTCTTTCTTCGCCAGCCGATGCGCCTGCCACGCATAAAAAAGGTTACCCGCCAGATACGAAACCGCGATGCCCGGGAGAATCTTCCCGTAGACGAGCGCCGGTGGAAATCCCGCCACGCCGAGGCACAAGGCCGGCACGAGCAGGAGCTACACGAGGTTGTCGAGCGCGACGGCGCAAAAGCCGTCCACATCGCCGCGGGTGAAGAGTTTCATGCCGACGGCCCCTGCGCCCGAGTCTTCGCTTTCCCCTTCGTTCTGGAACCGACCGCCGGTCCGTTATCCGCACCGAGCTCCTTCACCACCGCCATCGTAAACAACGCCGCCTGCCGCGAGGCGAAGGGCGAGAGCTTCCGGTAATCGTTGTCCGGCGAGTTCTGTGTGCGGTTGCTTCCGCTGCGGATACACAGAAACGGCGTCCGCAGATACCAACATACCTGCGCCACCGAGCCGCTCTCCATCTCCATCAAGTCCGGCTGCAATTGCTTCAGGATGTCCGCGATCCGCGCGTCGGTGATTCCGAATTGGTCGCCCGACGTTATCCGTCCCGTTCGCACCGCCGGCAGATAGCTCGGCGTGTGTTGGCTCGCCGCCTCCGGCACATGCGTGCGCATCGCCCGCTTCGCCGCCGCCAGCAGGCGCGGATCGCCAGGATAGACGATCGCCATGGCGTCGCCCAACGGACCTTCCGCTGCAAAATATTCCATCACGTCGCTCTGCGCGAACGACCCGAAATCGTGGTTGCAGGTCACCTCGCCCACGATGACGTCGCCGTTGCGAATCTCGGGATTGATGCGCGAGGCGGTGCCCGTCATCAGCACCTCACGGGGACGGAATTTTTCGACAAAAAGCGTCGTGAGCATCGTCGCGCAAGTCTTGCCGATGCCCGTCACCGCTACGATCACCTTCCGCCCGTGCAGTCGCCCGGTCACATAGGGAAAACCCGCGAGCTTGCCCCGTTTTTTTCCGGTCATCGCCCGCTCGACCAATTCCGACTCCTGCGGGATCGCCCCGAGGATCAGCGTCACGTCTCGCGTCGTTCGCGCCGTCTTCCGCCGGGCAATGCCGATGCCCGGCACGATGGTCGGAGGCCGGTGCTTGAGCGCGCGCGGGAAGGGTTTCATGGGCATAAGACAAAGCAGAGAACGTGCCCGCAGCTTGCACCGGCCCGATCCGTGCTCAATTAAACTCTCCCATGAGTTCCCCCGACGCTCTACGCGCCTTCATCGCCCGCATCCCCAAGACCGAGACCCACCTTCACCTCGAAGGCTCCCTGCCCCTCGAACTCGCCCGCCGCATCGATCCCGTCGCCTTCGCCTCGCCCCCGCCCTACTGGCACCCGGACTACCGCTTCGACGGATTCGCCCTCTTCCAAGAACAATTCGATTCCTGCTTCTTCAAGTGGTTTGTCTCGCCGGAAAACTACTACGAGAGCTGCCGCCGCGTATTCGCCGATGTCGTCGCCCAAAACTGCGTCTATCTCGAATGCAGCTTTCACCTCGGCACCGCGGAGCGCATCGGCCCGACACCGTTCCGCGAGATCGCCCGCGCCATCCACGCGGCCAAGCCCCCCGGCCTCGAGTTGCGCCTCTACCTCGGGATGTTTCGCGATCACTACACCGGCCGCTTCGCTCGCGTCGTGGACGAGGCCGTCACTTGGGACGAGGTCGCCGGCGTCGATCTCCACGGCTTCGAGAACCCCGAATTCCAACCTTGGAGCACCGAGGTCTGGTCGCGCGTTCGCGCCCTCGGCAAAACCACCAAGGCCCACGCCGGCGAGTTCGCGCCCGCCGCCGACGTTCGCCGCGCCGTCGAGGTCCTCGGCACCCGCCGCGTGCAACACGGCCTGAGTGCGATCCATGATCCCGCCGCCCTCGCTCTCCTTCGCGAGCACGACGTCACCCTCGACATGACGCCGATCAGCAACGTCAAACTCCGCGCCGTCCCCTCGATGCGCGAACACCCGATCGCCCGTTTTCTCGACGCCGGCATCCGCTGCACCGTCAGCACCGACGATCCCATGCTCTTTGGCAACCAACTCAACGACGACTACCTCGCCCTCGCCACCGATGCCGGCCTCTCCCGCGCCACGCTCCTGAAAATCGCCCGCAACGGCTTCGAGGTCGCCGACCTCCCCGCCGCCGCCAAGCAGCGCTACTTCGGCGAACTCGCCGCCCTCGCCGCCGAATAATTTCCTCCGTTTTTCTTCCATGTGTTCCGTGGGCCTTCTCCGCATTTCGGGTATTTGGTGTATTTCGTGGTGACCACCCATGCCTAAAACTCTCCTCGTCAAAAACGCCGCCGTCCTCGTCACCATGGACGATTCGCGTCGCGAAATCCACGACGCCGGACTCTTCATCGAGGACAACCGCATCGTCGCCGTCGGCCCAAGCGTCGAGCTTCCCGCCACCGCCGACGAGATCCTCGATCTCCGGGGCCACATCGTTTTGCCCGGACTGATCAACACGCACCACCACATGTATCAGAGCCTCACGCGCGCCGTCCCCGCCGCGCAGGACGTTGAACTCTTCGGCTGGCTAGAAACCCTCTACCCCATCTGGGCCCGTCTCACGCCCGAGATGATCCGCGTCTCCGCGCTCACCGCCATGGCCGAGCTGATACTCTCAGGCTGCACCACGTCTTCCGACCATCTCTACCTCTATCCCAACGGCGCCCGGCTCGACGACACGATCGAATCCGCCGCCCGCATCGGCCTGCGCTTCCACGCGAGCCGCGGCAGCATGAGCGTCGGCCGCAGCGCCGGCGGCCTCCCGCCCGAAAGCCTCGTCGAAAACGAAGCCGCCATCCTCCGCGACACCCAGCGCCTTATCGAGACTTACCACGATGCTTCCCGCTTTTCCATGCGCCGCATCGTCGTCGCGCCATGCTCGCCGTTCTCAGTGAGCCGCGACCTCATGCGCGAATCCGCCGTCCTCGCCCGCCAGCACGGCGTTTCTCTCCACACCCACCTCGCCGAAAACACCAACGACGTCGCCTACTCCCGTGAGAAGTTCAACCGCACCCCCGCCGAATACGCCGAGGAACTCGGCTGGGTCGGCCGCGATGTCTGGCACGCGCACTGCGTCCAACTCGACGATCCCGGCATCGACCTCTTCGCCCGCACCGGCACCGGCGTCGCCCATTGCCCCTGCTCCAATATGCGCCTCGCCTCCGGCATCGCCCCCGTCTGCAAGATGACGAAGCGCGGCGTCCACGTCGGCCTCGGCGTGGACGGTTCGGCCTCGAACGACAGCGCCCACCTGCTCGCCGAGGCGCGCCAAGCCATGCTCCTCCAACGCGTCGGCTTCGGCCCCGCCGCGATGACCGCCCGCGACGCCCTTACCCTCGCCACCCGCGGCGGCGCCGCCGTGCTCAACCGCGACGACATCGGCGCCCTCGCGCCCGGCATGGCCGCCGACTTCGTCGCCTTCGACCTCGCTGCGCCCGGTTTCGCCGGAGCTCTGCACGACCCCGTCGCCGCCCTCGTATTCTGCACCCCCGCGCAAGTTTCCCTGAGTGTGATCAACGGCCGCATCGTCGCCCGCGAAGGCCGCCTCACCCACGTCGACCTCCCGGTCATCATCGAACACCACAACCGCCTCGCCCACGAACTCCTCACCTCGTAGGAGCAAATTTATTTGCGATCCAAGCCCGCGCCCGCGCCCACGCCTACGCCCGCGCCGGCCACGCTCCGCCCAAATCTCGCAAATAAATTTGCTCCTACCTGCGCCGGCCTCACCGGCTTCGCGCCTAAAGCACGTCCTTCGGCAGCAGCGGCATCAGTTTCTTGATGTCGCCCACACAATCGCGGTGGCACACGAGAATCGCGTCCGCCGTCTCGACCACGACCAGATCCTTCACGCCGACGAGGGCGATCACCCGGCCGTTGCTCACCGCGATATTGTGCTCCGCGCCCACCGCGACGACCGGCCCGCGCGTCGCGTTGTGGCCCGCATCGCGCGGCAGGTGTTTCGGCAGCGCCGTCCACAGGCCCACGTCGTCCCAGTCAAACTCCGCCACCATCGTCTCGACCGCCGCCGCCTTCTCCATGATCGCGTAGTCCACCGAGACCTTGGGCTCGAGCGCGGGGAATCTCTCCGCGAGAAACGCCGTCGGATCGCCCGCCGGAAACTCCCGGATAAACTTTGCCAGCATCGGCGTGTGCTTCTCCGCCTCCGCGAGAAAAGCCGCCGCGCTCCAGAAAAACATCCCCGCGTTCCACGCATAATGCCCGCTCTCGACGTAGCGAGCCGCCGTCGCCGCATCGGGTTTTTCCACGAAGCGTTTTACCCGCCTAAACCCGTCGCCGACCTCGTCACCCATCTCCAGGTAGCCGAAGCCGGTCGCCGCATGGTCGGGCTTGATCGCAAAGGTCAGCAAAGACGTCGATTTCGTCGCCCGCCGCAGCGCCGCCGTCACTTGGCGGCCGAGCGTCGCGCTGTCCTTGATGAGCGCATCCGCCGGCAGGAGCGCGAGCACGCCCTCGGGATCGCGCGCCCGCACCAACGCCGTCGCCAGCGCCGCCGCCGCCGCCGTGTCGCGCTTCGCCGGTTCGGCGACGATGTTCGCCTCGGCCAACACGCCCGCCAGCGCTGCGCGCGTGGCCTCAAGCTGCGCCGTGTTGGTGAGCACGAAGACGTTCGCCAGCGGCACCACGCCCGCGAGTCGCCGCACGGTTTCCTCGACCAGCGTCCGCTCGGAGAAAAGTTTCAGCAGATGCTTGGGCAGCCGCGCCCGGCTCATCGGCCAAAACCGCTCGCCGCTGCCACCGGCCATGACGCACGCAAAAAAATGGGACGTTTCGCTCATATGAGATTAGGTTTTTCCCATTCCGGGACGTTCGCGCCAAGCCTGAACACCCGATTGCAGGGTTAAACCGTCACCACAATCTTTCCGAATTGCCCGCCGCTTTCCATCAAGTCGAAGGCCTCGGTCGCATGCGCCAAAGGAAACACGTCGCTTACCACCGGCACGATCCGGTGCAGCGCCACAAACTCCAGCATCGCCCGCCAGTTGGCCGGCGAACCCATCGTCGTGCCGAGCAGGGAAATATTCCGCCAAAAGATCTTCCGCATCGGCAGCACCGCCGGATTGCCGCGGGTCGCGCCGAAGAAGACGATCCGCGCGCCCGGCGCCGCGAGGTCGATCAGGTGCTCGAAGCCGGGGCCGCCCGCGCTGTCCACGATCACGTCGAACCCGCCGCCCGGCATTTTCTCCGCCGACGCCTTCGCCCAGCCGTCCGCCGTGTAGTCGAACCCGCCCCGCGCTCCGAGCGCGACGGCCTTAGCGATCTTCTCCGCGCTGCTCGACGTCACCCAAACCTCCGCGCCCTGCGCGACGGCAAACTGCAGCGTGAACAGCGCCACGCCGCCGCCGATGCCCGAGATCAAAATTCTCTCGCCCGCACGCAATTGCGCCCGCGCAAAGAGCGCCCGATACGCGGTCAAACCCGCAAGCGGCAGCGCCGCCGCCTCCTGCCACGAGAGATGCTCCGGCTTCGCCGAGAGCTGGCCCACCGGCACCGCGATCTGCTGCGCCATGGTGCCGTCACGCGGCAAACCGAGGATCGTAAATTCCGGACCGTGCGCCGCCTCACTCGCGCCCCAACCGAAGCTCGGGTTGATGATAACTTCGCGGTCCGACCATTCCGATCCGACACCCGCCCCGAGCGCAGTGACAATGCCCGCGCCATCGGATCCGGGCCGCGCCGGATATTTCAGGCCGGCATATTGCCCGAGTTTGATCCATACGTCGCGGTGATTGAGGGCCGCCGCTTGCAACGTCACGACGACTTCCCCCGCCGCCGGCTCAGGCGCGGGTAGATCGACAACGTTCGATTGATTCAGGGCGGTGAGTTGGAGGACTTGCATGACCCCAACCAAGGGCCCGTCCGCCGCCGCTGCAACCGATTCGTTTTGCGGGCGGCGCTTCGTCCCGCACAACTCGTCGCCGTGCTGATCGCGTTTAACAAACCCTATGGCGTCCTCTCGCAATTCACGCCCGAACCCGGCTCGAGATGGCGGCCGCTCGCCGACTTCGGCCTGCCTCCCGGCGTGTATGCGCTCGGCCGGCTCGACGCCGACAGCGAGGGCCTGCTGCTCTTGAGCGACGAACCCGGATTGAACTCGCGCCTGCTCGATTCGCGGCACGGCCACCGTCGCGAATACTGGGCGCAGGTCGAAGGCGTGCCTACGACCGACGCTTTGGCCCGTCTCGCCGCCGGCGGAATCGACCTCGGCGATTA
>JBDNFZ010000003.1:0-4248 GCA_041689555.1 Opitutaceae bacterium
ACCGTTTGTCGCAAACCGCGCCGAGTGGATCGCGTTGAGGTCAACGCGCCCCACCCCGATCCCGCCCGGCGTCCCTCCCCCCTCGCGCGCCGTCCCTCAAGCCTCACACCTCACACCTCACGCCTCCTCCCTCAGCCCTAGCCCGCCTTGGCGGTAAGCGCCGCGACCTGTTTCTCCAACTCGCGCAGCTTCACGATCATCTCCGGCAGGCGTTGGATGCCGACCCACTGGCGCTTCGCCTGCTTGTCCGGCACCGCCGGATAACCGAGCACCATCTCCTTCTCGGCCACGTCGCGCATCACGCCGGATTTCGCGCCGACCGTGACTTGCCGGCCGATCTTTAAATGGCCGCCCACGCCGGACTGCGAAGCGATCACGCAGTAGTCGCCAAACACCGTGCTGCCCGCGAAACCGCATTGGCCCAGAATCAAGCAGTGTTGCCCGAAGACGACGTTGTGCGCGACGTGCACGAGGTTGTCGATTTTTGTGCCCGCGCCGATCACGGTGGAGCCGAGCGCGGCGCGGTCGATCGAGGTGTTGGATCCGATCTCGACATCGTCGCCGATGACGACGTTGCCCACCTGGAGCACCTTCACGTGCCGGCCGCGGTCGAAGACGTAGCCGTAGCCGTCGGAGCCGATCACGGTGCCCGCGTGGATCGCGACGCGGTGGCCGATCACGGTGCGCGCGTAGACCACCACGTTGGGAAACAGCCGCACATCGTCGCCGAGGGTGCAGTCGGCCGCGACATGGTTCCCGCCGAGCAGGGCGGAGCGCGCGCCGATGACCGTGCCCGCGCCGACCACGCAACCGGGCCCGATGTGGGCGGTCGCATCGATCCGCGCCGCGGGCGACACGGTGGCGGTCGGATGGATGCCGGGCGCGAAGGTCTCGGCCGGAAAAAACAGCGGCAGGGCGTGTGCGGCCGCGATGCGCGCATCGGCCACGCGGATCACGACCTTGGTCGCCGAGGCGAAGGGACCGGCGACCAAAATCGCGGAGGCCGCGCTGGCTTCGGCGGCGGCGAAATAGGTTTCCTTCTCGGCAAAGGTGACGTCGCCGGGGCGGGCGCGGTCGGCGGCGGCAAACCCGGTGAGCGGCGTCGCGCCGTCGCCGATGACTTCTCCGCGGAGGTGTGAGGCGAGTTGGGCGGCGGTGATCATCGTGGGGTGGGAATTTTTACGCGGACCTGAGAATCGCTGCAGGCGGGAAGCCCGCCGGTCGAACCGGCTTCATGCGCGGGCGAGGCCGCGGCGTCACAGCCCGCGCACGCCGACCATGCGCTGCGCCTCGACGTCCCAGACTTTCAGCCGCAGGCAGCGCACGATGTCGGTGGGCCACAGCGAAGTCGTCTTCGGTGCCTGGAGTTCGGGGATGGCGGCGAGCACCTCGGGCAAGCGATAGAACGGGATGCGGGCGTTGAGGTGGTGGATGTGGTGGTAGCCGATGTTGGCGGTGAACCAGCCGAGGATCTTGCCGGTGCGCATGAAGCTCGACGATTCGAGCGCGGCTTTTTCGTAGGTCCACCCGTCCTTGTCGGCGAAGGAGACGGTGGGGAAATTGTGCTGCGCGTAGAACAGGTAGGCCCCGAGACCGTCCATCACGAAGTGCGGGATCAGTTGCACGAGGATGAGCAACGTCCAGCCGCCGGCGAGGTAGAGGGCGACGCCGATCCCGAGGTGGACGACGATCGCCAGCAGGCAGTCGAGGTGGCGGATCGGGTGGGTGAGAAACGGGTTGATGCACATCCCGTGGAGAAACATCGACCAGTAGCCGAAGAGGATGGTGATCGGGTGACGGACGAGCAAGTAGGCGAAACGCTTGCGCGGGGAGCTGCGTTTATACTGGTCGGTGGTCATGATCGGGTAGGACCCGATGTTGGAGCCGCGCAGCTTGGAGTTGTGGTTGTGGTGGTGGTTGTGCGAGCTGCGCCACACGCTGCTCGGGCTGAGCGCGAGGATGCCGAAGACGCGCATCAGGGCCTCGGCGAGAAACGAGCGGGGCAAAATCGCGTGGTGCTGCTGGTCGTGGTAGATGACGAAGAAGCGCACGAGCGTGAGCCCGGCGAGGACGCTGCAGGCCAGCCGTGCGGCGAAGGGCAGGGGCGCGACCGCGCCGGCATAGGCGGCCGCCAGCACGACCAGGGTGGAAAGAATCACCCACCAGCTCTTCAGCGAGTGGTCCTTGGCGAAGGGCTTGGTCGCGAGGATGAGCTCGGTGCCGACCTTGGCCTGCGGCGCGGAGGGGGTGGACGTTGTCATAAAGCGTGTTCTTTTAATGGAGATTCTACCGAACCGTGCAAGGCCGCTCTCCGTGCGGCAAACCGTAGGAGCAAATTTATTTGCGATGATCGCGCGTCTGATAGTGCCTCGCGCCTCGCGTCTCGCCCCGCGCGGCTGATGGTGCGGCGTGCGGTGCGCGGCGCGCCTCGGGTCGCAAATAAATTTGCTCCTACGCCAAGCCCGAGTTCACCAGTTATCCGACCGAAACGGCACGGCGGGCAGCCCGGAGCCGTTGTAGAGATTGGCGAAGGGCGCGTTGGTCCACGCGTAGCGCACGGCGACGGGCTCCTTCACGGCGGGCGAGACGACGAGCAGGGTGTTGCGGATGATCTGCGCGGTGGCGGGATAAAAAATCCGGTCCGCGCCCGCCAGCTCCAGCGACTGCACGGGCTTCTGGTAGGCGATGAGGCCGTCGCCGATGTGATCGAAGGTCACCCGCAACGCCGCGCCCTCGCGGGTCGCCGCGGCGAAGGTGGGGCCGGTGTCGGCGCCCGTGAGGCCGTAGACCCGGGACTTGGCGAGCACCGCGAGCCGGCGGCCGACGTCTTGTTTGTTCGCCGGGTGGATGTCGTCGGGATCACCGAGGTCGATGGCGAGGGCCTGGCCGGTCCGGGGCAGGGCGAGCGTGCGCGTCTGGGCCTCGCGGAGAAAAGCGTAGGTGCGACCGGTGGAGTCGGCGGGGGCCTTGAAGTTGGCGAGATTGACCCAATAAAAAGGCGTCTCGTCCTGCCCGAGGTGCGCGCGCCATGTGGTGATCAGGGTGGAAAAGAGCGCGTGATAATCGGCGGCGCGGTCGGCGTTGCTCTCCCCCTGATACCACAGCATTCCGCGCAATGCGTAGGGCAGGAGCGGGTTGATCATACCGTTGAACAGGCCGGCGGGTTGCCAAGGGTCGGAGGGAAAACCGCGCGGGGAACGGGGCCGAGGGTTGGCCTGTAAGAAAGCGGCGTGCGCGTTCGCCGCAGCCTTGGTCGTGGTGGCCCGGGTGGCGGGGCGCGCGGCTTTTGCGGCCGCTTCGGCGGCGGTCCACGCCGCAAGATCCGTCGCGAATTTTGCCTGCTTCGCGGGGAAATCGGCGCGGTCGCGCGTCCAGCGTTCGCCCACCGCCGCGAATTCAGGCGCGCTCGCGAGCGCCGCCGGGCTCAGCCACGCCTCGACCGGTGTGCCGCCCCAAGAGGCGTGGACGAGCCCGACGGGCACGCCGGTTTTTTGAAATAGATCGCGCGCGAAAAAATATCCTACCGCCGTGAATCCTCCCGCGTTGGCGGGCGAGGCGGCTTGCCAGCCCGAGGTCTTGACGGTGTCGGCCGGGGCGGAGGCGATCGTCGGCTCGATCCGCACGTGGCGGATGAGGGGAAAGTCGGCCCCGGCGATTTCGGCGGCGGCGTTTTGCACGCGCGTCCCGGCCTGCCATGTCCCCGGGCGCGCCTCGAGGGTGAACTCCATGTTCGACTGGCCGGCACACAACCACACCTCGCCTACGACCACGTCGCGGAGCGTGACGGTGTTTTTTCCCGTGACGACGAGATCGGCGCCGACGGCGGTCGCGGGCAACGCGTCGAGCAGCGCGATCCAACGACCGTCGCTGGCTCCGGTGGCGAAACGCGTCTGCCCTTGGAACGCGACCGTGATTTTCTCGCCCGGATCGGCGGTGCCCCAGAGGGGCAGGGGCCGGTCGCGTTGCAGCACCGCGCCGTCGGTGAAGAGCGGCGCGAGCACGACCTCGGCGCGGACGCAGGTGCCGAGCGCCAAACCGAGGACGAGGGGAAAAATTCGGATCGGGAACATGGGTGGGGCGGTAACGATTAACGGGGACACGACGGATGGTCGCAAGTGCCGAGCGCGGTCCGGTCGGCTCGGCGCTCGACGCTGCGACGGGCTTCGACCACAAATTCCGGCAACCCCGCCCGATCCGTCCCCCGATCATTTCACCCCGCTATGAAGACGTTGCTCAACCTTTGCCTCG
>JBDNFZ010000004.1:0-2748 GCA_041689555.1 Opitutaceae bacterium
CAACGGTCTCCACCCCATCGGCTGGGACGCTTTCGGCCTGCCCGCCGAACAGCACGCCGTGAAGACGGGCACGCACCCGGCGTCGAACACGCAGAACAATATCATCAACTTCAAGCGGCAGATCAAAGCCCTCGGCTTCTCCTACGATTGGGACCGGGAGATCGACACGACCGACCCGAAATATTTCCGTTGGACGCAGTGGATTTTCCTCCAGCTTTTTAAGCGCGGTCTGGCCTACGTCGACGAACGTCCCGTGTGGTGGTGCCCCGAACTCCGAACCGTGCTCGCCAACGAAGAGGTCGTCGACGGCAAGAGCGAGGTCGGCGGTTTCCCCGTCGAGCGCCGCAATCTGCGCCAATGGGTGCTGCGCATCACGGCCTACGCCGAGCGACTGCTCGCCGATCTTAAAGACGTGGACTGGCCCGACTCGACCAAACGCATGCAAGAAGCGTGGATCGGTCGCAGCGAAGGCGCGGAGATCTTGTTCAAACTCGAGAACGAAGCCCTCGGCACGCTCAAGATCTTCACGACGCGCCCCGACACGCTCTTCGGCTGCACCTATATGGTCCTCGCGCCCGAGCATCCGCTCGTCGACGCCCTCACCGCACCCGCGCAAAAATCCGCGGTCGAAGACTACCGCAAAAAATCCGCCGGCAAGAGCGATTTAGAGCGCACTGACCTCGCCAAGGACAAGTCCGGCGTATTCAGCGGCGCATTTGCGATCAACCCGATCAACGGCGCCCGCGTGCCCGTCTGGATCGCCGATTATGTGCTGATGGGCTATGGCACCGGCGCCATCATGGCGGTGCCCGCGCACGACGAACGCGACTACGAGTTCGCCGTCAAATACGCCCTCCCCGTCATCCAAGTCATCGAGGCTACCGGCCATTCCGCCAACGGTGACGGCACGCCAAAACTTCCCTACGTCGGCGACGGGAACCTCATCCACTCCGACAGATACACCGGCCTGCCTTGGGCCGACGCGAAGACGAAAATCACCGCCGATCTCGCCACCCGCGGGGTCGCCTCCGCAACGGTAAACTACAAACTCCGCGACTGGCTCTTCTCGCGACAGCGCTACTGGGGCGAGCCGTTCCCCATCGTCTGGGTCAACGAGGCCGACTACCGTCGGGCCGCCACCGCGAGACCCGGCGACATGCCCGCCGCACCCGTCACCTACACGAATGAAGGCATCGCCCACTATGCGCTGCCCCTTCCACCAAGCGCGCTGCCCCTCGAGTTGCCCTCGGTCGAAAGCTATCTCCCCAGCGGCAACGGCGAGAGCCCGCTCGCCAACGTCACGCCGTGGCTCGAACTCTGGTTCAACGTCGAGAGCGGTGCCGCGATTCCCGCGACCGAAACACGCCCCGGTGGCGTCGCTTGGGTTCGCGCCCGCCGCGAGACCAACACCATGCCGCAATGGGCCGGGTCGTGCTGGTATTACCTGCGCTTTACCGACCCGGCCAACACTTTCACCTTGGCCTCACCCAAGGCGCTGAACTATTGGGGCGTGCCCGACCTTTACGTCGGCGGCGCCGAACACGCCGTGCTGCACCTGCTCTACGCCCGCTTCTGGCACAAGGTCCTCTTCGACCTCGGCGTCGTGCCCCAGGCCGAGCCGTTCACAAAACTGTTTCACCAAGGCATCATCCTCGGCGAAGACGGCGAAAAGATGTCGAAGAGCCGCGGCAATGTCGTGAGCCCCGACACCATCATCGCGTCGCACGGCACCGACACGCTCCGCCTCTACCTGATGTTCCTGGGCCCGCTCGAGGCCATGAAGCCGTGGAGCATGCAACAGATCGAAGGCGTCCACCGTTTCCTTCATAAAATCTGGCGCGAGTGCCTCACTGCCGACGGCGCCGTCAGCCCGAAGATTTCCACGGATCCCGCGTTCGCCGATGCACCGGAACTGACCAAACTCCTTCACGAAACCATCAAGAAAGTCGGCGACGACATCGAAGGCATGCGTTTCAACACCGCGATTTCCTCGATGATGATTTTCTCGAACGCGCTGCAAAAATTACCTCACGTCGGCCAGGCCACCGTGCTCACTTTCCTGCAATTGCTCGCTCCCTTCGCGCCGCATCTCGCCGAAGAACTCTGGGCCCGCCTCGGCGGCACGCCCTCCATTCAGTGCGCACCTTGGCCCTTGTTCGATTCCACGAGACTTACCGTGACCGAAGTGAAGCTTGTTTTCCAAATCAACGGCAAGCATCGCGGCGACCAATGGGTGCCCGTCGGCTTGGCTCAGGAAGCAGCCATGGAAGTAGCCCGAAGCCATCCCAAAATCGTGGCACATCTTGACGGAAAAAAGATCATTCGTACTGTCTACGTTCCGGGCAAAATTCTCAATCTGGTTGTCACCTGAGTGCGTAGTTATGCCTCTTGCGTAACGTAGGGCTAAATACCCAAATCCTCCTTTCAACTGTTCCAACCCAAACCCTCAATCCGCGCGTCACCACATGAACCGAACCCCAAACTCGAGCTTCTTCGCGAGAGCCTACTTCGGATGCCTTTTTGTCTTTGCACTGTCGCTTGTTACGAATCTTGGCTGGTCGCAGCAACGTAAGAAAAACCCGACAAGTAAGCTCTACGTCGCTGATCTAAACCCGAACGCCGAAGTTGGAGTGTAATTTTAGGCGAAAGCATGGGTGATAGCGACGGGGTCAGGCGGTGGGGGCGAGGTTTTGAGCGTCGCTGAGTCCAACTTCGGCGGAGTTGGACTTTGCCAAGTCAAGACCTCGG
>JBDNFZ010000005.1:0-1872 GCA_041689555.1 Opitutaceae bacterium
GGAGCGGAATCAAAAAGTCACCGGGGCGGCGAAAAATTCAGGGCGGGGGCGCAGCGACGGACCGACCCTACTCCTTTGACGTGGACGGGGCCGGGGCTTGGACAGACGGGACCACCAGCAGATCGCCGATCTCGACGGTGCCGTTGCGGATCGGAGCCGAGCGGGAGGTGCCGCCGCGGTTGTCGCCGCCGAGCGAATCGGCGGCGGCCAGCAGCATTGCGCGGAAATGTTTTTCCAACGGGCGGTTCAGGGAATCGATGGAGACGCGGGTTTCCCAGCGCAGCACCCAGCGTTTGTTGGTGCGAAGCTCGCGGGCGTCGAAGGCGCGGATCACCATCAGATTGATCAGGTCGCCCGGCTGCGCCTCGCCGCGGTTCAGGACGTAGTTCAGGTGTTCGGCGTCGGAGTAGTCGCGGCGGAAATAGCGTTGTTCCAGTTGGCGCAGGAGCGTCGGCCAGCGGTAGGACGGCACGACCACCGGGTCGATGCCCATGAACTCGAACGGCGGGGCATATTCGCCGTTGGCGTAGTGGACGACGATGGCCAGCTCGGAGGCGGCCGAGGACCCGGCGGCGGTGAATCCGGCTTGGGTGAGCGCGGCGTGCGCGGCGGCGAGCACCTCGCCGGACGGGATCTCGATGGGCCGGGGATTGACGATCGGCCCGCCGGGGCCGGCGTTGAGCAGGACGTAGCGCTTGAGCTTTTCGCCGCCGAGTCCGCTTTCGAAAGAACGCGACATGAGGCCAAACTCCATGTGGTTCTCGTAGGCCTTGCCGAACCAGTCGACGGCGCGCAGCGGCGGGACCGAAAGCATCGCGATCCCGAGCAGAGCGAAGCGCAGAAGAAAGTTCGGAGTCCGGGATCGCGCGCGTTTCATCGGTGACCGCTGCGGAGGACAGGCACGGGGCGATGATCGGGCAAGAAAAAGGGATGCTTTTGAGGGCATCCCTTGAGTCTTCGAGGCGGCGCGAATTCGGTCGCGGTTCAGAACGATACGGAGGTCGAGAAGCGGAACGTGATCGGCGTGAAGTAAAGTCTCGCGCGTTCCGGCACCGTGATCTGCTGGGCACCGGCGGCGGTCGAGGGGACGATCCCGCCCGTGGCCGGGTTGATCCACAGCTTGGAGCTCCCGAAGACCTGGTCCTTCTGGTTGTTCAACAGATTGTTGACGTTGAGCTGAAACCGGACGTCCCGTTTCGCGATCTTCATGCGGTAGCCGATGGCGGTGTTGACCTTGAGGTCGGAGGGATACGGCGGGCGGAAGCGTTGGTTCTCGCGACCGTCGGCCCGGGTGCGGACGCCGTTGTCGAGGGCGATCTCGCTTTGGCGCTCGCCGGACAAGATGAAGCCGAGGCTGGTGTCGAGGCCCTTGAGGGCGCCCGAGGTGAACTGATAGCGATTCCACATCGTGTATTGGCGGATCGGCACATCGATGGTGCGGTTCCCGACGGCGGTGCCGCCGAAATCGACGCTGCCGGGTTTGTCGCCGCCGATGGTGCGACGCTGGGCGAGCGGGACGTCCATGAAATTCCACCACGAATCATACTCGGTGCCCCGCTCTTGATTCACCACGCGGAAACCGCCGGTGACCTCCTGCTTGATATAGCTGTAGCCCAAGGTGGCGGAATAGCCCTTGAAGAGATTGAGGACGATGCTCAGGTCGACACCCTCGGTTTTGTCATCGTAGGACAAATCGGAGTTGCGGTTGCGCGCGTAGGCGTTGTTCGCCTGCAACGAGGTGGCGCCGGCACCGACCCCGCCGGATTGCAGCGCGGTGAAATTGTTGATGTCCGACTGCGCGGCGTCGATCGCCCGGCGCAACGGGTCGGTGGCGGCGGTGCCCAGCGACGCGTAGTCGACCAACATAAAGCC
>JBDNFZ010000006.1:0-4032 GCA_041689555.1 Opitutaceae bacterium
CACGGAGAGTCGAACTCCGCTTTGGTGGATGAGAACCACCCGTCCTAGCCGATAGACGATGGGGGCATTTGCAGGAGGGGGAACGGTCTGGATTCCCGGCGCGTCGTCAAGCGCGAGTTTTACGGCGGGCGCGGGGCTTCGCGGCTTTCCGGATCGGGTAGGGGCGTCCCTCGTGGACGCCCGCGGGCGGCGGCAAGCGACGCCCCGACAAAAAGGCCAAACCGGAGAGCCGGGCGCGGGGCTTCGCGGCTCAGTAAAAAACCGCGCGGTCCAGGCTGCGGTATTGGATAGCCTCAAGCAGATGCGGGGCCTCGATGCGCTCGGAGGCGGCGAGGTCGGCGATGGTGCGGGCGACCTTGAGAATGCGGTCGTAGGCGCGGGCGGAGAGGGAGAGCTGCTCCATGGCCTGCTGCAGGAGATCGCCGAGGGTGGAGTCGATGCCGCAGTGTTTGCGGATCTGCGCGTGGGACATGCGGGCGTTGACCGTGGTCTTGGTGGTGGCAAAGCGCACCTGCTGGACGGTGCGCGCCGTTTGCACCCGGTCGCGGATCGCGGCGGAGGACTCGCCGGGCTTTTCCGAGCGGAGATCGTTGATGGCGAGGGCGGGGGCCTCGATATGGAGGTCGATGCGGTCGAGCAGCGGGCCGCTGATCCGGGCGCGGTAGCGCTGGACCTGCGAGGGCGTGCAACGGCACTCGTGCTTGGGGTCGCCGAGGTAGCCGCACGGGCAGGGGTTCATGGCGGCGACGAGCATGAAGGCGCAGGGCAACGTGACCTTGCCGGCGCTGCGCGAGATGGTGACGTGACCGTCCTCAAGGGGTTGGCGGAGCACCTCGAGGGCGGAGCGTTTGAACTCGGGCAGTTCGTCGAGGAAGAGCACGCCGTGGTGGGCAAGGGAGATTTCGCCCGGACCGGGAATGGTGCCGCCGCCGAGCAGCGCGATGTCGGAGACGGTGTGATGCGGCGAGCGAAACGGCCGGGTGCCCCACGTGGTTTCGCCCGAGAGGGTGCGACCGGCGGCGGAGTGGATGCCGAGAATCTCCAAGTGCTCGTCGAGGCTGGGCGGCGGCATGATCGTCGGCAGCCGTTTCGAGACCATGGATTTGCCGGCGCCGGGCGGGCCGATGATCAGGATGTTGTGGCTGCCGGCCACGGCGACCTCGACGGCGCGGCGGAGGGCATGCTGGCCCTTGATCTCGGAGAAATCGCCGTGGGCCTCGACGGCCGACGAAGGGGGTCTGATTCGGGCGAGGGCGGGATCGAGCGGTTCGAGGTGATGCTCACCGCTGAGAAAACGGACGGCTTGGTCGAGCGAGGTGACGCGGTAGACGGCGACGCCCTCGACCAAGGAGGCTTCCTCGGCCGACAGGGCGGGAAGCAGGAGGCCGGGTTTGCCGAGTTTGCGGGCGAGGCGGGCCATCGCGAGGGCGCCGCGCACCGGGCGGGTGGCTCCGGAGAGGCTGAGTTCGCCGGCGATCAGGAAATCGTCGAGCCGGGGGGCGATCAGCTGCTTGGTCGCGACCAAGATGCCGAGGGCGATCGGCAGGTCGTAGATCGGGCCCTCTTTGCGCAGATGGCCGGGGGCGAGGTTGATGGTGGTGCGCGTGCGAGGCGGACGAAAGCCGCTGTTGCCCAGCGCGGAGAAGACGCGGTCCTCGGACTCTTTGACGGCGGCGTCGGGCAGGCCGACCAAGTAGATGCGCGGTTCGCCGACCTCGCCGGCGTTGACCTCGACGTGCACCGGCTCGGCGTCGATGCCTTGCAGGGCGGCGGAGGCAATGGTGGCGAGCATGCGGTCGGGGCGATGGCGGCTACTGCGGTTGGCTAGCCGGCGGGAAGCGCGCCGAGGCGCTGCCTGATATCGGAGATGTTCCTCTCGGCGGCGACGAGGTAGGGATTGGGGCCGTGGGGATAGGGCGAGGCGAGAAACCGATAAACACCGTTGAAGTCATCGTCGAGCCGGCGGAGGACAAAGCGTTCCCAGAATCGGGGGGTTTGCTCGAGCAAGTGCAGGGGAGAGGCAAAGGAACGCTCCAACGCCGGCACGTTGCAGAAGGCGTCGGATTCGGCGAACTCCGCGAAAAGATGCGGCAACTTGTCGGGATACCCGGGCGCCGCGAGTTGCCCAAGGTAGTCGGCGGTGGCGAGGGCGCAGCCGTGGACCAAATCGACCGGCTCGCGGAATCGCAACCGGCCGATCTCGTTGCTGGGTCCGGTGCAATTGATCGCACCGATCACGGCCTCGATCTCGTCCGGATTGGCGCCGAGGGTCGGCAGGTAGGACGCGGCGAAGGCGCAGCTGCGCAGCACGTGACAAAACGTATACTTGGCACCGGTGCCGCCGGTGTCGTTCCGCAACTTCAGATAGCCGGAGTCGTGCAGCAGGACGGAGGCGACGGCCAACTCAAACTTACGGACGTTCGTGCCGGGTTCCTCGCCCGCGCGGTGACGCCCGGCCAGCAATTCGACGAGGCAGACCGTCGCCTGGAGCGTATGCTCGAAATCGTGATAGCGCAGGTCGAGCGCGGCGTAGTCGGGATGGCGGCCGGAAAAAAAGCCGCCCACATCGGAGAAAATCCGCGCGATCAGAGTCGGGTCGGCTCCCGGAAAGAGTTCGCCGAAGACGCCTTTCACGAAGCCGCATACGGCTGACGGGTCGCTGGTTTCGAGCTGCGGGGGCATTGCGGGCGGTTCGAGAGATTCACATTGCTTCGACCGCGCTTCGGCGAAGATTTGTGGAAGTGATTAGGATTTCTGAAAATTCGTGCGCAAGCCCAAACCGGGCCGCGACCCCCGAGAATCCATGAGGCTCGGTCTGACCGGCGGGATGGGGTGCGGCAAGTCGACCGCGGTGAAACTCTTCGCGGCGCGCGGATACCGCCCGGTCGATTCCGATGCGCTGATACGGGAAAGGATCCTGACCGATCGGGAGGTGATCGATGCGTTGCGCGGTCGCCATGGAGCGGCGGTTTTTTCCGGGGTTGGCGAGATCGACCGGGCGGCGCTGGCGGCCCGCGTTTTTGCGGATGACGGCGAGCGCGCCTGGCTGGAGGCCCTGACGCATCCGCGCCTTTATGCGCTCTGGCGCGAGATGCTGGGAGCGGAACCCCGGGCGACGGGGTGGATTTTCGAGGTGCCGCTGCTCTTCGAGCAGCATTTGGAAAATTGGTTTGATTTCACCATTACCGTGGCGTGTTCTCGGGACCAGCAACTCGTTCGCTTGGAGCGACGCGGTCTCTCTTCGGTGCTCGCCGAGCAACGTATCTCCAAGCAATTGCCGCTCGCGCGCAAAATTGAGCTCGCCGACGTGGTTTTGTGGAACGACGGCTCCCCCGCCTTTCTTCAAACCCAGATCGACACCTTCGTTGCGTCTCTCGCCAGCCGAACTTAATCCATTTCCCCCGCTCCTTTTTCCTCATGGCTTCTTCTTCCAAAAACGACCCCGAATCGTCGTCCTCCGCCCCATCGGCTTCTCCGTCCGCCGCGAAGAAAACGAAACGCGCGGCCAGCCCCCGCCCGCGGGCACCGAAAGCGAAGGCGAAAGCCAAGCCGGCGGCTGCCGAATCGGCGTCGGTTGCCCCGGCCCCGGCCCGGCCGACGCCGGCGCCCGCACCCGTTTTTGTGCCGGCGCCGGTCCAGAGCGCGCCGCCGCCACCACCGCCGGTTGCGCCGCAGATTTTCGTGCCGACTTCCTCTCCGCAAGCCGCGCCCACGGGTGATGGCGCCGGCAATGCCGACGATGGTCAGGGCGGTGAGGACCAAGGCGGGGGCCCCGCGACAGGGGGATGGAACCAGAGCGAAGCCGGCACCGGTGCCCAAGGCGGGCCTCAGGGCGGGAACGGTGGCGGCCGCGGCGAATGGCAGGGTCGCGACGCTTGGAAGCGCAACAAACGTAAGCGCGGTCGTCATGGCGGCGCCCCTTGGCAACCAAACGGTCCCGGTTTTGGCGGCGGCGGCCAAGGTGGCGGCGGCCAAGGTGGGGGTGGACAGGGTGGAGGCGGCCAAGGTGGGGGTGGACAAGGCGGAGGCGGG
>JBDNFZ010000007.1:0-13551 GCA_041689555.1 Opitutaceae bacterium
GCCAGGCGTGCGCCGGATAAGCTTACCGGTTGAGGTGAGCTTGAAGCGCTTGGCCACGGACTTTTTGGTCTTTTGCATGGAGAGAAATGGAGAAAACAGAGATCGTGCCGGTGCCTGTAAAGGGCAAAGTTAGAACCCCTCTACCGCATTGGTCCGACGCGGGTCGGCCAACCCGGTCATCGACCCGTCGGGGTTGAACTCAATGGCGTTAACTCCGCCGAAATAGCGCCCTTGGCCGGCAACCTCCGGTAGGTCCACCCGCCAACCCAGCAAACTCATGGCGGCGGCGACCGTTTCGGGCAGGGATTTTTCGGCGGCGAACGAATCTGGCGCGCTTTCGGAGGTTGCCCTCGCAAAGTGAAAGCGCGTGTCGCCGATGGCGTCGGCCAAGGGTCGATTCAAAGTCAGGCGGTCGAGCAAGACTTGCAACATGGCCGTCGGGATCCTGGCCGCACCGGGCAGACCGATCGCGAAGACCGGCTTGCCCGAGCGGAATACGATGGTGGGCGCAATGGTGCTGCGCGACCGCTTACCCGGTGCGACAAAGTTCGGGCTTGAACGGTCGTTGAAGGCAAAATTGCCCATAGAGTTATTCATGACGATGCCGGTCCCCGGAACGACCACGCCGGCGCCAAAATGCAGGCTTTGCGACTGGGTGGCGCAGACGATGTTTCCGGCCGCATCCGCGACCAACCAATGCGTCGTCGCAGCCGCCAAGTCCTCATAGAACATCGGCTCCTCGCCCAAGACAGCCGGTGGTTCGGTTATCGAAGTAGCAGAAAGGGCTCGCGCGCGTCCCGTCGCCTCATCGCGGATGGCGTTGATCGAATCGGGGCCCACCAGCTTCTCAAAAAAAATCCGAGCCCCTTCAACATCACCGATACCACGTGAAACTCGGGACGCGACGACGCGCCAAATTCTGCCGATCCGGTCGAGATTGGCGGCCGTCCGTAACGGCCCCCCTGCGAAGCTCTCTTCCTCGAGGGCCTTCATTGTCGGCATGAAGATCGCCGCCCCGGTGGTCGGTGGCGGCGCCGCGAGCAATCGAAAACCCCGAAAATCGATGCCGACCGGTTCGACGATGACCGCCCGGTAAGACTCGAGATCGCGGCGGGCAATGAGGCCGCCTCCAGCAGCGGAAGCCCGCAAAATCGCTTCCGCCACCGGCCCGCGGTAGAAACCATCCCGACCATGCGCGGCGAGCAGCTCCATGGATTTCGCAAGATCTTCATTCTTCAACGTCGAGCCCACCGCCGGCAATTCGCCCGCGGGAAGATAAAGCCGTGCAATCTCCAGATCGCCGCGCTGCAACTTGTCCAGCTGCTCGGCAAAGAAATCGCGGGACTTGGGCAAAACGAGAAATCCCTCCCGCGCGAGATCGATCGCCGGAGCAAGACACTCGGACCACTTGAGTCGGCCCCATTTTTCGTGGGCCAGCCAAAGACCGGCCGCAAAGCCCGGCACACAGACGGAGCCGTAGCCATAAGAGCGGATTTCTTCGGGCAACTGGCGGTAGCGCTCGACCTCCATGGCGGATCCACAGGCGTCCAAAGCGTCGACCGCAAAAGTGCGCCCCGAGGCGGCCTCGTAGTAGAGCAGCACCAATTTCCCTCCCAAACCAGATCCGTAGGGCTCGGCGACTCCGATCGCCAGAGCCGTGGCCACGCCGGCATTGATCGCATTTCCGCCCGCCTTGAGCACGGCGAGACCGGCCGCAGCCGCTTGAGGATGACCGGCGACGACGATCCCTCGACGGGCGTTGAACGTCTCAACGACCAACGGCTCCGAACCCGTCAGCGAGGCGACCGTCAGCCACAGTCCAGCAACCCAAAAAATTTCTCGAAACGGACGCATGGCGGAAGAATCAGTCGCACTATCCGTCACGGCAATTCCACTTTGCCGACCGAGCTTGGATGGTAAACTCGAGGCCCCCGAAAGCCAAAGCCCCGGGCGGCGGCGGACAAAATCATCGCCCTGCCCGCGACAGCCAAGGCAGGCAGGAGCGCGCGGGTCTGCGCCGGCGCCAGATTCCTTTCGGTCGTTATTTCCGGACGCAAAAAAAGGCGGAGCTGTTGGCTCCGCCTAAATCACGCAGCTGAAATTTTGATTCTTCGTCGACCGCTTGGACCGACTGAGAGCGAGATTTCCCTGCGGCAAAAACTTCGCCGTTACTTCTTCTTCGCGGCGGGCTTCTTCTTGGCGACGGCTTTTGGGGCCGGCATTTTCGAGGCTGGGGACTTGGTGGTTTTTTTGGCCATGCATAGAATGTCGACATGTTTGCGCACGATGGCACGCAAAATTTTTCATCTCGACACGATTTTGTCGCAATGGTCGTCATCGACCGTCGGTAAAAAACCCGTCGAAGCTCCGCGAATGAATCGCGAAACGCGGCGATACGAAACTCCGATCAACCCGATTTGCTTTGCGCCAACACTCCCGATGACGGGCCGGCCCGCCGCAGCGAATTCCGAACTCAGCCGCGCCGACGACGAACGTTGCGGAACTCCCGTCTCCGTTTCACCCGCGTAATCCGGCACAAAATCTGGCGAGCCGCGTCACGCCTTTTTGGATGATCTCGTCGCTCGTTGCGTAGCTGAGGCGAAGATATCCCTCGGCCCCAAACGCGCTGCCGGGAACGGCGGCGACTTTCTCGGCGTCGAGCAGGCGGCTGCAAAATTCGATATCCTTCAACCCGAAGCTGGAAACGTTGGGGAAGAGATAAAATGCGCCCTCGGCCAGCAGGCAATTGATGCCGGGGATGCGGTTCAGCTCCGCATGGAGGAGTTTCCGCCGACGATCAAAGGCCGCCAGCATGACCTTGAGCGCAGCTTGGGTTTTCTCCTTTTCCTTCAAGGCCGCGAGCGCACCGTATTGGGCGAAGGTCGTGACGTTCGACGACATCTGGCTCTGGAGTTCGGAGACGGCCTTGGCAATCGGCGCGGGTGCGACCAGCGAACCGATGCGCCAGCCGGTCATCGCGTAAGTTTTCGAGAATCCGGCGACGATGATGGTCCTCGCTTCGGCTTCCGCACTCAGGGTTGCGACGCATGTCGGCTGGGCCCCGTCATAGACGAGGTGCTCATACATCTCATCGGAGAGAATGTAGAGATTGTGCCGCATCGCGACCGCGACGAGCGCTTCCAACTCCGCCCGGGTGTAGACGGCACCGGTCGGGTTCGACGGCGAGTTCAGGATGACGAGCTTGGTGCGCGGCGTAACCGCGGCTTCCAACTGTGCCGGGGTAAGCTTGAAGCCGGTTTGATCGTCCGCGAGGACCAGCTTCGGCACGGCGCCGGCGAGCTTCACCATCTCGGGATAGCTGACCCAAAAAGGCGCGGGCACGATCACCTCGTCGCCCGGCGAACACACCGCCAGCACACCGAGATAGCAGGAGAACTTTCCTCCCGGAGACACCACCACCTGCGATGGCGCGACCTTCAGGTTGTATTCGGCAAGGTAACGCTCGGCGATGGCGAGCCGCAGAGGTTCGATGCCCGGCGTCGGGGCATACTTCGTCTTTCCGGCACGGAGCGCGACTATGCAGGCCTCCTTGATGTGCTCGGGCGTGTCGAAATCCGGTTCCCCGGCGGCGAAGCCACAGACGTCTTCGCCCGCGGCCTGCAACGCCTTGGCTTTCGCGTCGACGGCCAATGTCGGCGACGGCGAAACGTTACGAGCCCAAGAGGAAAGCTGCAGCGGTGCGGGAGACATACTCGGAAATTAAAGGGAAAGCCTGGAGGCGATGGCAAGCTCGTCCCCGCCGCTAGTCAGCGGTCCAATCTTTGCGGACCGAATCCCGCCCTAGAAACGCGACTTCACCGGGCTTGGGAGCGTTCCCCGGCGATCCGTCGCCGTTTGCCTCCGGCATCTCTTTTCTCGAGAGCCAGAATCGCCTGGCGAAGAACTTCGCCTATGCTCGCGCGGTGCTTGCGGGCGATCCGTTTGAGGGTGCTGCGCTGCTGGACGCTCAGACGCACGGAAATCTGGCGCGTCGGATCCGAGACATCCCGAAACTGCCCAAAACCAAAACTCTCCACCGCGAGACGAACGGTATCGCTGATCGTGCCCAGACCACGCTGCGCGCGTAACGTTTCGATCTTTGAAAAAAGCGAAACCGGGAGGTCGAAAGTTAGCGGAGCCGAGACGGATTTGACACGGGCAGTCATGATCGGGGTGAACAAGGAGCGGTCTTCGGGAAAACGAATGGCATCAAGGGTCGCCGCGCCGCAACAGAATTTTCAGCACGCGGTGCGCCGCAGGAGCCAATCGTAAGCATCACCCGGCGTCGCCGCCAAGCACCGCGCCAAAGCCGCGACGCCCGGTTCAGGCACCCGCGCATGGCGGATCAAGATCGTATCCACCCGGGCCCCCGTTCCGCCCAGGACATCCACATCGGCGTCGCCCACGTAGATCGCCTCGGAGGCGGCGACCCCGAGCCGCCGCAAAATCTCGTTGAGCCCGGCCGGGTCGGGCTTGTGCGAGTGCAGGTCGTCCCCGCAAACGACCGCATCCATGAACGTCGCCATACCGTGGATGCTCAAAAGCTCGTCGGCCGTCGCGCGATCCCGTCCGGTCCAAATCGCCAACCGCAGTCCGCGGGACCGCAATTCGACCAAGACCGCCATCGCTCCGGCGAAAGGCAGGATTTGGTGGCTATGCTCGCGGTGAAACTCCGCCAACCGCCGCAATGCGGCCGGCACATCGGCCGCATCCGCGATCAATGCCGGGAAGATTTTCTCAGGCGGGCCACCCAGGGTCGCAAACATTTCCCGGGTCGGCCGCCCGCCGAAAGGCGCGAGGGCATGGGTGAATGCCCGCAACACCAACGGCAGGCTGTCCAACAAAGTGCCATCAAGGTCGAAGACGACCGCACGAACGGGATTTGCTTCGATCACGGGACGAGGCGGAAAAGCCGTTCGGGCCGCGGCGCGGAGATTTCGTCATTTAGTCGCGCTGGTTCAAACGTGCCCGTCGGGAGCTCCACGCCCATGGCGACGGCCATGACCTGAAACCGCGTCTTGTCGCGGGTGGTTTCGTTTCTCAAGTCGATCGATTTGATCATCCACTGTTCGTCGATCTTCTTGAGTTCACCGAGCGCAAACGTCGTCTGAATGCGACCGTCGGCGCCGACGCGTTCGGCCTGCATCAGGGCATTGAACTGGGTATCGAGATAGGCTCGCACCCAACCCACCGTGGGGTGCGCGAGGGCAAACTCCGGCGGTGGACGAAAAACGTAGGCGTGCGCCGGCCGGCCTCGGATCCGCTCAATCCGTTTCAGCTCAAAATCGGGCCAGAAAAGATAGGGCATCAGGAGATCGAATGCACTCATGTCCACTCCCGGAATGAGCGGAGCAAGGAGCGACCCGGCCGGCAGAATCGATGCCTGTGAACCGGCCAAGATCCAAACGGCCGGAGCGGGCCCGTTCTGCAAGAGCCAGCGGTGAACCTTTGCCGATTCGTCGATCAGTTCCACCCGGCTGACGGCGCCGCGCTCGTTGCGGGAACCCCAGAGCCGTCCTTGGAACTTTACCTCGGCACCGCGACGGGGCAACGACCGCAGCTCAAACTCCAAGTAGTAATCCCCGCGCGGTCCGCCGGCACGAAATCGTTCAAGGAGTAACTTTGCCTCGACGGCATCGGGCAAGCCCACCTGAGCCAGGTCGGGCATTCGGGTCGAACCGGGCTGGCCTTGAATCGTCGAAGGAACAAGCCAAGCGAACAAGCCGGCCACAAAAAACGCCCGCCAAGTCAGGGCGGGCGCGTATTCTCGGGGTTGGCCCATGAATCAGGGCTTCGGGGCCGGAGCCGGAACCGGCGTCGGGGACGCCCATGGCACGGTGATGGCCGGAAGCGCATTAGTGGCCGCCGCATGGGCGTGCTTGCGCTCGTAAATACGACCGAGATAAAGCGTCAAAGTAAGGATAAAGAACCCTGCGGCCGCGTAGATCGTAGCCTTGGACAGCACGTTGCCGGTGTCGGCCCCGAACGTTGCTTCCGTCATGCCACCGCCCAACGCGGCTCCCACTCCGCCATCGGATTTGGCCTTTTGGGCAAGCACGATGAGCACGAGGAAAATCGAAACAATGATGAGGGCGAAGGTTAGAACGGCTAGGACGATGCTCATTGGGAAACGTGAATAACTCGCGCCGCAGGCGGTTTGTCAACCGCCGGATTGCCGCAGGAAACCCCCGCAAAAAGCGCAGAGGATTCGAGGCTGCAGGGAGGTTGCTCCGTCCTGCGGCGGATTACGGACCGAGTCCGATTTTCTCCAGCAAACGCTGAAGATCGTCGTTACCCCGATACTCGATCACGATTCGTCCCTTCTTCGGAGAATGCAAAACAGCCACGCGGGCACCCAAAAACGAAGTGAGTTTCTTCTCAATGCCGGCGACTGCCGCCGAGTCTTGGGCCGGGAGTTTTCGGGTCTTGCTCGAGGGGGACTTGCCTGCGGCCCCGGGCTTGACCGCGAGGACGATCTTTTCCGTCGTCCGAACGCTCAGGCCTTCCTCGATCACCCGGCGGGCGACCAAGGCGCGTTGAGCCGAATCTTCGACCCCGAGGAGCACCTTGGCGTGCCCGACGCTCAAGATCCCCTTGGCAACATAGCCTTGAATATCGGCGTCGAGGGCGAGCAAACGCAGGGAGTTGGCGACCGAAGCGCGTCCCTTCCCCACCCGCTCGGCCGCCGTCTCCTGCGTAAGATCGAAGTCGCGGATCAAACTGGCGTAACCGTGCGCTTCCTCGATCGGGTTGAGGCCCTCGCGTTGGAGATTCTCGATCAAGCCCAGAGCGGCCGAGGATGCGTTGCTCGCCTCGACGAGACGGGCCGGGATCGCCTTGATGCGCAGGAGTTGGAAAGCGCGCCAGCGGCGTTCGCCCGCGATGAGCTCGAAGCGCTCGCCCTGTTTGCGCACGACGATCGGCTGCAACAACCCCTCGGCCCGGATGCTTTCGGCGAGTTCGGCGAGTTGTTCCGCCGGGATTTCCCGACGGGCCTGATAAGGGCTGGGCACGATCAAGTGCACCGCAATCTCGAGATAGCCCGGCGCCGCGGTCGGGGCGGGGGCGACCGGAGGCGTGGGCGCCGCCGGGGGTTTGGCCGAGGCAATGAGACCGCCGAGACCGCGGCCGAGACGAGATTTGGGAATGGCAGCCATGTTACTTGGGTCCGACGACGGGGATGAAAAGGGTTTGTCCGAGCATGATCCGCGAGGGATCGGTGATCTTGTTGGCGTTGATAATGTCCTGCTGCTTCGCCCCGGTTTTCCTGGCGATGACGGCCAGCGTATCACCTTTCTGGACGGTGTAACTTACGCCTTCCTTCGGAAAATCTTCGCTGAAACTCGTGTTGACGGCGGGGCGTGTCGCCTGGGCCTTGGCCAAGGAATCAAGCGCCGCGTTGGTCTGCTTGCCCAGACGCTCCATCTGTGTGGCGACCTGCTGGAGGGTTTCATTCTTCGAACCCGCCACGGCCGACTTGATCACGCGATTGAGGTCGGCGACCGCGTCGTTGAGCTGCGCGATCGTCGCGTAGCCCTTGTCGGCCGCGCCCTGTTTGCGCCGGAGATCCTCGTTCTCCCGCTCGACCTGTTCCATGCGGAGCGACAACTCGCCAAGGCGTTGGTTAAGGCCGCGCACATCTTCGCGCAGGTTGGCGAGCTCCACTTGGGCGGTCGCCGAAAGCGAAAAGACGGCGACGAGCAATGTGGCCTTGAGCCAAAAGCGTTGCGACATGGGCGGGAGCTTGGAAAAGGCCGGACGGGAAAACAAGCGGGTTGTGCGTCTCGATCCAAAAGCTAGCGCCGGAACGGCGTAGCGCTTTGCAGGGAGGGCATCGGGGCGGAAAGGAGCAACATGCCCGGGCTCACGGGGAAGCCACGCAGAAACTCGGAAGCCGCCAGCATCCGGCCGCCCGGGCGCTGGAGTTCCCGGAGACGAAGCACGCCACTGCCCGTTGCGACCAAGAGGCCCTGCTCATCATGACCAAGAATCGTTCCGGGAGTAGCCGTCTCGTGGCCGACCGCAGAATCCGCGCGGCCGATCTTCACTGTGTGGCCCGCGATCGACAGGGCGCATGCCGGCCACGGAGATAGTCCGTTGATCCGGGCTGCGAGCCCGGCGGCAGGGGCGGCAAAATCCAAGGCACCGTCGGTCCGCTCCAAGCGCCGACAGAAAGTGGCGGCGGCATGAGCCTGTTCGTCAAAACGGAGCGTGCCGGCAGCGAGTCTGGCAAAGGCCCGGGCCACCAGCGGAACCGAAGCGGCGGCGAGTTTCGCTTCCACATCGAGGGCGGTATCGAGGGGCGCGATGGCGACGCGCTCGCAGTCGGCCAGCGGCCCGGCGTCGAGTTCGCGCACGATCCGCATCAGCGTGACGCCGGACTCGCGCTCGCCCGAGGCGATCGCGGTCTGGATCGGCGAGGCGCCGCGATACTTGGGCAGCAGCGAGGTGTGGAGATTGAGCGTGCCGAGCCGCGGCGTCGCGATGAACGGGTCCCGGAAAATATGACCGTAGGCCATCACGAGGGAGAGATCGGGCGAAAGCCCGGCGAGTTGCGCCCGCACCTCGTCGGTAAGTTTTTCGGGCTGAAGAACGGTCAGGTCGCGCGCGGCCGCCCAGGTCTTGATCGCGTTGGACGCGATCTTCTGGCCGCGTCCCACGGGGCGGTCAGGCTGCGTAAAGACGGCGACGATCTTGGCCAAGGCCGCGCCTTCCCGGGATGCCAACCAATCGAGCAACGGCAACGCGATCGCGTCCGAGCCGAGAAATACGAGACGGATAGGGGCCGCGATCACGGTGGGTGAAAAAGTCGGGAACCGCTCCGTTTCAGCCTGTGGCGGGCCCCCGAAGATTTTCAGTCCTCGATCGTTTCATGCCGTTGGCTCGGCTCGGCTTTTTTCGTTCCGCCGCGTTTGTGCTGCGCCTTCGTCGTAGGGTAGGAACTGTTGCTGTGCGGCTCTTCCGCGCGCTTCTCCTTGCCGACCAGATCGAAATAGATGGGACAGCCCGCAAGGTCGAACTCGGCCACCAACCCGGCCTCCAGATAGCGGCGGTATTGCTCGGTGAGTTTCTCCTCGCGATTGCAAAATAGCTTGATGCGAAACGGCCGCGTGCCGGTCTGCGTGGCGTAGTAGACCCGAAAACGTTTGCCGCCGACGGAAGGAGGCGGCGTGCGCTCGGCGAGGTAGGCGAGGTGCTGGTTGAGTTTGGCGGTCGGCAGTTTCTTATCGAGCGTGCGGTTGAGTTTCACGGCCGCGTTGAGCATCCGGTCCACCTCGTAGCCGCTCATCGCCGATGCGAAAATGAGCGGTGAGCCGGGCGTGAAGAACAGCCGTTCGAACAGCGCCTTCTCGTATTTATCGCGGTAATCCCGGGCGTTCTTGTAGCCCGAAAGCTTGAGGTTTCCCTTCGCAAACATGTCCTGCACGAGGTCCCATTTGTTCACGACGATCACGATGGGCTTCTTCTCCTTGATCGCTTCGCCGGCGATGGCCTTGTCCTGCTGGGTCACGCCTTCCAGCGCGTCGAGCACGAGAAAAACGACGTCGGCCCGCTGGATCGCGTCGAGGGACCGCAGCCGGGAAAAATACTCGATCGGCGACGCGAGCTTGGTCGCCGCCTTGATGCCGGCGGTATCGATCAGCCTGAAGGGATACATCTCGCCATCACGGCCCTTGAAAGAGAACGGCAACTCGACGGCGTCGCGGGTCGTGCCCGGGATCGGGCTGACCACGAGACGGTCGCTCTGGAGCAGATTGTTGCTCAGCGAGGATTTCCCCACATTGGGGCGGCCGATGAAGCACACGCAGAGCGGGTCCGACGAGGTTTTGCTCGCCGCGGGATCGACGACCGGCGGTTCGCCGAGTCGGGTGACAATCGCCGCGCGCAGTTCGGTCTCGCCGGTGCCGTGCTCGGCAGAGACCCGCGAAGGCTCACCCAGGCCGAGGGCATAGGCTCCCTCGAGCTGGACTTTGTCGTCGTTGAAGTCGGCTTTGTTCACCACCAGCAGAACCTGGCGCTTCGACTTCCGCAGCATCTGCGCGATGCGTTGGTCCAGACCGGTCACGCCTTCCAAGCCGTCGAGCACGAAGAGAATCAGATCGGCGGAAGCGATGGCGAAATCCACCTGCTTCTCGGAAAGCTTGATCAGGTCGATCGTGGACTCACCCCCGACAAGGCCGAGGCCGCCGGTGTCGAGCAAAGTGAACGCGCCCTCGGCGACATCGGTCGAGATGACATCGCGGGTGACCCCGGGCTGGTCGTGGACGATGGAGATGCGTTTCCGCGCCAGGCGGTTGAAGAGACGGCTTTTGCCGACGTTGGGTCGGCCGACGATGGCAACGATGCGGGGCATGAGGAGTGGAGCAGACGCCAAAGTCGCCGCAGGCGCAAAGGAAGATTTTCATCCTTCCGTGCCCGGGCATAGACGGTCCGCTTACTTCGGCGTTCCTTGGACGAAACGATCGATCCGGTCGCAGGCGACGATGAGCTGGTCGTAGCTCGTGGCGAAGCAGGCGCGGACGTGGCCGAGGCCGTTTTCACCGAACGCGCTCCCCGGGACCACGGCGACTTTTTGTTCCGTGAGCAGGCCGGCTGCGAAGTCCTTCTCGCTGCGCCCGGTGGCGGCGACGCTGGGGAAAGCGTAGAAACTGCCGCGCGGAGAATGGCACTTGAGCCCGATTTCGTTGAAGCGCCGCACGACCAGATCGCGCCGCCGGTGATACTGCTCGCGCATCATGAGCACGCTGTCCCAGCCGCGCGTGAGCGCCTCGAGGGCGGCTTCCTGGGCGATGATCGAGGCGCAGAGCATGGTGTATTGATGCACCTTCATCATCGCGTCGATCAGGGCGGCGGGACCGCAGGCGTAGCCCAGACGCCAGCCGGTCATCGCGAACGCTTTCGAAAAACCGTGCAGGAAAATCGTGCGCTCCGCCATCCCGGGCAGGCTCGCGATGCTCGTGTGCGTGCCTTCGAAGGTCAGCTCCGAATAGATTTCGTCGCTCAACACCAGCAGATCCTTTTCGCGGCAGAACGTCGCGATGGCCTCGAGTTGCACACGGTCGCAGGTGCCGCCCGTGGGATTGCACGGGAGATTGAGCATGAGAATCTTGCAGCCGGGCTGCCAAGCGGCGCGCAGCGCCTCGGCGGTGAGGGCGAAGTTATCCTCGGCAAAGGTCGGCACGGCGACGCCTTGGGCGTGGACCAACGCGATACTCGGATGATACGAGACATAGCACGGCTGGTGATACATCACCTTGTCCCCGGGATTGCAGAAAGCCCGCAGCGCAAGATCGATTCCCTCGCTCACGCCGACGGTGACGATCACCTGGTCGTCGGGCCGGTAATCGACGCCGAAATGCGCGGTCACGTAGGTCGAGATCGCGCGGCGCAGCTCGATCATGCCGAGGTTCGAGGTGTAGTAGGTCTTGCCCTTCTCGAGGGCAAAGATGGCAGCCTCGCGGATGTTCCAAGGGGTGACGAAGTCGGGTTCGCCGACGCCGAGGGAGATCACGTCCTGGCCCTTCATCTTGGCCACGAGTTCAAAAAAATCGCGGATGCCGCTCTTGGGCAGCGCGGCGATGTGGCCCGCGATCCAGCGATTGGAGTCGTTGTGCATGGGACTGGACTCCGTTCAGGGCGTGACGTTGAGCCGCGTGGTGGTGGCGTCGCCGAGATCGAACAGGCAGCCCTGATCTTTGTAGCAGCGCAGCATGAAATGCGTGGACGTCGAGAGCACGCCCTCGATCGTCGAAAGCTTCTCGGAGACGAAGCCCGCGACCTTTTGCAGGGACACGCCCTTCACGAAGACGAGCAGGTCGTAACCGCCGGACATGAGGTAGCAGGACTCGACCTCGTCGAAGCGCGCGACGCGTTCGGCGAGCCGGTTGAAACCGCCGCCGCGTTCGGGCGTGATCTTGACCTCGATCACCGCGCGCACGGTGGCGGCGGCGGCGGCCTCGCGGGAGAGATCGAGCACCGGACGCCAGCCGAGGAGGATTTTATCCTGCTTCAACTGTTCCAGGTGCTGTTCGACTTCGCTCACGGAGAGCCCCGCGACCTGCGCGATTTGCGCCGTCGTGAGACTGCCGCCTTCGAGTAACAGCTTAAGAACCGGATTCATAATCTCTGCTTTTATCCGTCACGCCCGCCGCTTTGACGAGGACGAAAATAGGCCGGACGGCCACTGAAGCGGAGAAATTTGGCGCGGGGTTGCCTCGCGCCGGGAAATGCCCCAACGCTATCGTTTCCCATGTTCGAATCTCTCACAGAAAAACTCGGCGGCGCTCTGCGCAACCTTCGCGGCGTAGGCAGACTCACCGAGGAAAACATGGCGGAGACGCTCAAGGAAGTGCGGACCGCCCTGCTCGCCGCCGACGTGCATTTCAAGGTCGCAAGAGACTTCGTCGACCGCGTCCAGACCGCATGCGTCGGCCAGGAAGTGCTGAAGTCGGTCACGCCCGGCCAACAGATCGTAAAGATCATCAACGACGAGTTGGTGCGGCTCCTCGGCGAAGGACAGACGGCCCTCGCCACGGCCCGGCCGTTAAAGATCCTCATGGTCGGTCTCCACGGCTCCGGCAAGACGACCTCCACCGCCAAGCTCGGCAAGCTCCTCAAGAAACGCGGCTACAAGCCG
This sequence comes from Opitutaceae bacterium, assembly GCA_041689555.1. GTDB lineage: Bacteria > Verrucomicrobiota > Verrucomicrobiia > Opitutales > Opitutaceae > Tous-C4FEB. The sequence continues at coordinate 12,638 of JBDNFZ010000007.1, forward strand.
TTCGTCGTCGCGTGTGACGTCTACCGACCCGCCGCCATCGACCAGTTGGAGATTCTCGCCAAGCAGGAGGAACTCGGATTCTTCGCGGACCGCGATTCCAAGGACGTGCCGGCGATCGGCGGCGCCGGGCTTACGGCCGCCCACGCGGCCGGCGCGGATTGCATCATCTTCGACACGGCCGGCCGCCTCCAGATCGACGCCGATCTCATCGAGGAAGTGAAGAAACTCCGCGAGCGCATCCAACCGGACGAGGTCCTGCTCGTGGCCGACGGCGCCCTTGGGCAGGAACCCGTCAACGTCGCCAAGGTGTTTCACGACGCCTTGCAGCTTACTGGCCTGATCCTGACCAAGCTCGACGGCGACGCGCGCGGTGGCGCCGCGCTTTCCATCAAGAGCATCACCGGCGTCCCGATCAAATTCGTCGGCACCGGCGAGAAGACGGGGGACTTCGACACCTTTTATCCCGATCGCCTGGCCTCGAGAATTCTCGGCATGGGCGACGTCGTATCGCTCGTGGAGCGGGCGCAGGAAAACATCGACCAGAAGGAGGCCGAGCGGCTCGCCGAGAAAATGCAGAAGGCCGATTTTAACCTCGAGGACTTCCTCGGCCAGATGCAACAGATCAAGAAAATGGGCTCGATGCAGAGCATCGTCGGCATGATGCCCGGCATGAGCGGCATGCAGGTCCCGGACGGTTCCGAGCGGCAGATGGCGAAGACCGAGGCCATTATCCTTTCGATGACGCTCAGGGAGCGGCGCAAGCCCGACATCCTCAACGGCGGCCGCCGGCAGCGCATCGCCAACGGCGCGGGCGTAAAACTCGTCGACGTGAATCAGGTCCTCAAACAGTTCCAGCAGATGCAGAAAATGATGCGGATGATGCGCGGCGGTGGGACGAAGAAGATGATGCGCCA
>JBDNFZ010000008.1:0-10561 GCA_041689555.1 Opitutaceae bacterium
AGGCGATGCGCTGAGTTCTGAGGCGATCTTGAAGCTAGCCCTTCCGATGCTTGGTCTACTGTTCTTAGGGGTATCGATCGCGGCATTCCGTCATTTTTCAAAATAAGTTCTTTACTTAGCCATAATGGTCGTATTGATCGACCCTCCGGTGAACTCACGAATAATGAGATCATCGGAACACTTTCTCCGCAGTAATTGCAGTTTTAATTAAAAAAAATTGCGCCCATGTGGAACGTTCTTTGCACTTTGAGCACGTCTCTTCTTTCCAGAAATTCTGGAGGAAGATTTCACGCGATCTCGTTCAATTCGAGGGAATGGCGAGTCCCCCTGCAACCAACATGGCGTGCAGATAACACGCGTGTATACCTGATGCGGGCTGTTCTCCGATTTCGAACCCGGCTACGATGCTCCAAGCAATGATGCGGTGTGATTTCCAAAGGTTTCGCGGATCAAATTCGCACCTTTCGGCCACCCTCGACCCGGCTTCGGCCATTTGGTTCAGTGGTCTCGGCATCAAAGCTGGCGGCATAAGAACTTGCGGAAAATCAGCATCATGATCCCCATTAAGGATAAGGCTGGAATTGTTAAGATGCGTGAAGTTTGCTCCTTAGCGGCGACTGTCTTGGATATACTTAAAAGGATGGTTCAACCTGGAGTTACGACCCAAGACTTGGAGGAAGCTGGTCGAGAGGAAATGGAGCGGTTTGGCGTTCGCAGCGCATGTTTTGGATACCGCAACGGTTCACGGCTTTATCCCGCGCATACATGCATTTCCGTTAATGACGAGATTGTCCATGGCATCCCGTCATTCCGGCGCATTCTCCGTGAAGGAGATATCGTTTCGATTGATGTCGTTGTTTCCCGAGAAGGCTACATTGGAGACAATGCATTTACAGTTCCCGTTGGAGCGGTTTCGGAAACTGTCGCAAAGCTTCTCCAAGTTTCCTCGGAAGCTCTCAATCTAGGAATACGTTCTGCCGTCGTCGGAAATAGGATCGGAGATATCTCCCACTCGATTCAGACTCATTGCGAAAAAAACGGATTTAGTCTAGTTCGGGATATGGTTGGGCATGGAGTTGGGCTTGCGATGCATGAGCCGCCTGAAATCCCCAATTTTGGCCGGTCTGCCACCGGAGCGAAGATCCGGCCTGGTATGACATTCGCAATAGAACCGATGGTAAATCTGGGTGGGTTTAGAACCAAGACTTTAGCTGATGGCTGGACTCACGTTACTCTAGATGGATCCCCTTCGGCACATTTCGAGCATACAGTGCTGACGACAGAAAGTGGTCCAGAGATACTGACGGTCCCAAGTGCAGTTTAATTTCCCTATAAAATTTTCAATCTAACATTTAACCACACATACAACCATGCCTCGTTTACTCGGCGTTGAAATACCAGCGAAAAAGAAGATCGCGTATTCCCTTCGATATATATACGGAATTGGCCCTCAGCGGGCCGATCTTATCGTTAAGGAAGTCGGTATTGATCCTGATATGCGCGCGCAGGATCTTACTGAAGAACAACTTAACAAAATTCTTCACGTAATTACCGACCGCAAGTGGGTAGTTGAAGGTGACCTTCGTCGAGATCACACTGCAAACTTGAAGCGCCTTCAGGCGATCAATTGTTACAGGGGCATTCGCCATCGTCGAAGTCTCCCTGTTCGCGGTCAGCGAACGAGCACAAATGCGCGGACGCGCAAGGGGCCGCGCAAGACGGTCGGAGTTACAAAAGCTAAGGAAGTTTAACATTTATTAATATGGCCGAAGAAAAGTCCCAGTCCAAGAAAGACAAACCCGCGAAGGCTCCAGCCGCTTCTGGAGAAGCGACGGCTTCCAAGACTCCAAAGCAGCACAAGGCTTCGGGGGGTCTTGACGCGGTGCCCGCAGTAAGTGGCTCTCAGCCTGCGCCACAGCAGGAAAATAAACCCGTTGACTTAGTTGGAGGCGTTGCGCGGCAGCCTACCGCTGAAGAGCTTCTGAAGGAGGAAATTGGTTCCATTAAGGTAAGGAAGGCTAAGGGATCCAAGAATGTCACTTCCGGTGTCGCAAATGTGCTCGCCTCGTTTAACAATACGATTGTTTCGATCACAGATCACAAGGGGTCCGTCATCGCTTGGTCTAGCGCCGGAAAATGCAATTTCAGAGGCTCGCGTAAATCCACGGCTTATGCCGCTCAGATCGTGGCTCAAGACGCTGCACGTAATGCTATGTCACACGGTCTTAAGGATGTGGTGATTCGTATCTCGGGCCCTGGTTTGGGTCGGGATAGCGCAGTAAGGGCATTGCAGGCGATCGGCTTAGAAATTACATCAATCGTTGATGTCACTCCGATTCCACATAACGGCTGTCGTCCGCGTAAGCGCCGTCGCGTCTGATCTTAATTTCTTTCAATTGTCCGTAACTTCTAACTTTTTCGAACATGGCTCGTTATACAGGTCCCACAACTCGCATCAGCCGTCGCTTTGGTGTGCATCTTCTTGGCTCCGGCAAGGCGCTTGAACGGAGAAACTATCCTCCTGGTCAGCATGGTCCGAAATCACGGCGTAAAGTTTCTGAATATTCTGTTGGCTTGGGCGAGAAGCAGAAGCTGCGCTACGTCTATGGTCTTCTCGAGCGTCAGTTCCGACGGACTTTTGAAATCGCGAAGCGCGAACGCGGCGTTACTGGCGAGCGGTTCATGCAACTCCTAGAGACTCGTCTCGACAGCGTCGTTTATTTGCTTGGTCTTGCAAAAAGTCGTGCTGCGGCTCGACAGTTTGTAAATCATGGGCATATACGTGTTAACGGACGGAAACTCGATATTTCCAGCTATAGCGTGAAAGCCGGCGATGAAATCGAGGTGAAGAACGCCCCAGCCTCACGTCAGTTCGCCACGAGGAATCTTGAGGAGAACCGCATCCGAAATGTTCCAGGCTGGCTCGCGCTCAATCCTGAAGCATTCAAGGCGAATGTGATCAGACTTCCGAAGCGTGATGAAATGGACCAAACTATCAATGAGCAGTTGATCGTGGAATTCTATTCTCGTTTCTAATCAATCACAACGCCAAGATTTCATATTATTTAAACTGTTAGAGTTTAATACCATGCCCAAACGCCTCGGAAAGTTCGAACTCCCCAATAAGCTAACGAAGATCGAGGAAGGCTCCACGCCTACCTACGCAAAATTCATTGCAGAGCCATTTGAAGCTGGCTACGGCCATACCGTGGGAAACTCGTTACGACGGGTTCTCCTGAGCTCCATTGAAGGAGCGGCGATTTCATCGATCAAGATCGATGGAGTTAGCCATGAATTCCAATCTATCGATGGAGTTGTCGAAGACGTAACCGACATAGTTCTCAACCTGAAAAAGGTCCTGATCGTTTCCCATAAACGTGATGTAATCAATTTGGCGATCAAGGCGAACAAGGTCGGGCCTGTGACGGCGGCGGATATTCAGGCGGACTCGAATATCTCAATCGTCAACCCCGAGCAGGTGATTTGCACGCTTGATTCAAAACGAACCTTCGAGGCCGAGATCGAGATCAAGACCGGCCGCGGATACTATCCCGGTGAACAGAACAAAAAAGAGGAGCAAGCTATCGGAGTGATTCCGATCGACTCGCTGTTCTCTCCCGTTCGTCTGGTCAAGTATTCGGTTGAAGCTACCCGCGTCGGACAGATTACGGACTATGATAAGCTGATCCTTGAGGTCTGGACTGATGGTCGCATCACCCCTGATGATGCTTTGAAGCAGTCGGCGTCGATTCTTAAGCATCATCTTGATGTGTTCGACCGCGTCAGCGAGGAGACTTACGAATTCGAGAACCAACAGTCGGAAGTCAGTGAAGAGCAAAATAAGCTTCGCAAGTTGCTTAACATGTCGGTCAACGAGATCGAGTTGTCGGTCCGCGCCGCCAACTGCCTTAACAACGCTAACATCACCACCGTGGGCGAGCTCGCGATGAAGACCGAGCAAGAGATGCTCAAGTATCGTAACTTCGGGAAAAAATCCCTCAACGAAATCAAGGATAAGCTCGAGGCACTTGGTCTTTCGCTTGGAATGAAGTTCGATGAGCGTTTGTTGGAGACCAAGAAAGAAGCCTAATCCATTTTGGCTCTCGCGCCGTCCGCTGCCGCCTACGCTGTGGCCGGATAGCCGATCGGGAACCGCCAAGAACCAAATACTATGCGTCACAATAAACACCGCGCCTCGCTAGGCGTAACCGCCCCCCACCGTAAGGCGATGATGTCGAATATGGCAGCGTCGCTTATCACCCACGGGCGAATTCAAACCACTCTTGCCAAGGCAAAGGCTCTGCGCCCTTTCATTGAAAAAGTGATTACCAAAGCTAAGAAAGCGTCGTTAAAAGTAGATAGGAAAGATGCGATCCACCTCAGGCGCTTAGCTATGGCCGACGTGCGAGATGAAACTGCGATTACGCTTCTTTTTAACGAGAAATATAAGGATTTCTCGAACCGCGCAGGAGGCTACACGCGAATTTACAAATTGGGTCCTCGCGCGCAAGGCGACGCCGCTGAGATGGCATTGATCGAGTTCGTCAAGGCCGACGACCCGGGCTATAAGCGAGTGAAGAACGATAATCGGACCGCTGGTGTTAAAGCAAAGCAGGCAGACACGCAGGTAGCAGCATTGCCCGCGAGCGGTGATTCTGAAGCCAAGGTTTGACATTCCCCGACTAAAATCAATTTAAGCAGCTAAGGTTGCCCTGTATCACAGGCGCCGAATTCTTTCGGCGCCTTTTTCTTTCTGAATAATTGACGGTATCAGGGATGCGCTCCATCAAACTTCCTGATCAGCCCTGCCTCGCTTTTAAACTGACCGTTTTCTGCCATGTTTGATCTGTTTTCCGGTGTCATTTTATTTTGCAGCTCTGTCTGCGTGACCTTTACCGGTCTTGGCATGTTTTACGACAGGCGCGACGGGGCCCGATATGCCGGCGAGCGCGGGAAAACTACGTTCCTTTGCGTGCGATGTGATCGTATTTATACGGCTGCCGCCGAGAGTATAGTCTGTTCCTGTCCGCGATGTGGTTGGGGGAACGCCGGGTTAAAATTCTGAGCGCGCGTTTGACGCCAACCGCCGTAGTGGTGTTGGCTTCTCAACAACCGCGTTTTGCTCCTTTTTCCCATGCCACAGACCATAGCAGTTCTGGATTTCGGATCGCAACTCACGCAAGTAATCGCCCGACGGATTCGCGAATGTCAGGTCTACTCAAAAATCTACCACTTTGCGACCCCTGTGGCTCAACTCCGCGCCGACGGCGTCGTGGGAATCATTCTCTCGGGAGGGCCACAAAGCGTCTACGGGAAGAAGGCCCCACACCCGGATCCGGGTATTTTCGAACTCGATGTCCCCATTTTGGGCATTTGCTACGGCGTGCAACTGATGGGCCACTTCCTAGGCGGCAAAGTGGCGCCGAGCCAGGCCCGCGAATACGGCCTTGGTGAGCTAAAGATCAAAAAACCAAGCCGTCTTTTCGCCGGTCTTCCTCGCTCGCTGCGGATTTGGAATTCGCACGGCGACAAACTCACCAAACTCCCTCCCGGATTCGTGGCAACGGCTGTGTCCGGTAACTCTCCATTTTCCGGCATCGAGGATAAGAAGCGCCGATTCTATGGAATTCAGTTTCATCCCGAAGTCTTCCACACGGAATGCGGGGTAGACATGATTCGTAACTTCCTCGTTGGCATCTGCGGCGCCGCGCAGGACTGGACGACCAAAGACTTCATCGCCCATTCCATAGCTGATATTCGCGCGAAGGTGGGGCCGGCGCGCGTTCTCCTAGGGCTTTCCGGCGGGGTTGATTCCTCGGTTGCCGCCGCTCTGTTGCACAAAGCGATCGGCGAGCAGCTGACGTGCGTTTTCGTTGACAACGGACTCTTGCGCAAGGGTGAGCGCGACTACGTCGAGTCGCTCTACAAGCGGAACTTCAAGATCGATCTCCGCGTTGTGGATGCCTCGAAGCTCTTCCTGCGCCAACTAAAGGGCGTTTCCGAGCCGGAGCAAAAACGCAAGATTATCGGTCGCACCTTTGTCGAGGTATTCGAGCGGTCATTGAAGTCGATTGGCCATGCGGAGTTTCTCGGCCAAGGCACCTTATATCCGGACGTAATCGAAAGCGTTTCCATCGCGGGAAACCCGGCTTCACTGATTAAGACTCACCATAATGTGGGCGGTCTGCCCAAAAGGATGAAGTTGAAGCTCATCGAGCCGTTGCGTGAACTCTTCAAGGACGAGGTTCGCTTGGTTGGCGCCGCGCTGGGACTGCCCAAGGAGGTCGTTTGGCGCCAACCGTTCCCGGGCCCCGGCCTCGGAGTGCGCGTGATGGGAGATATCACGCCCGTGAACCTTGAGATCCTGCGGAACGCCGATGCGGTGCTGCAAGAGGAGATGATGGCCTCGGGCTTCTACTGGAAGGTATGGCAGTCATTCGCGGTTTTTCTCCCGGTTAAAACCGTGGGGGTCTTTGGTGATGAGCGCACCTATGACTTTGTGATCGCGCTCCGAATCGTCGAGAGTGTCGACGCGATGACCGCCGACTGGGCGAAGCTCCCCCACGACTTGCTCCAAAAGATTTCCAGTCGTATCACCAATGAAGTGCGCGGCGTGAGTCGCGTCGTCCTCGATATCAGTTCCAAACCGCCGGCAACGATCGAATGGGAGTAACGGGCCCTAGGTTTGTTCGCTTTGAGGCCAACCGCAGCCATACAATTTCCCCCCATGATCTCGAAACTGCTTCGCCCTTTCGTTTGCCTTTCGGCCTTGTCTGGCTTGGCCATCTCGGCCCGTGCCGAACTTGCGATCATTGCCAAGGCCCGGGCTTATCTCGGTTCCGAGTCCGCGCTGGAAGCGATAAAATCCGTCCACTACCTGGGCACTCTGGTCACAGCCAGCCCGGCCGAGCCCGCGAAACCGGTGCGGGCGGCGGTGGAGATCGTCTTCCAGAAACCCGCGCAACAAAGAATCAACGTCGCTTACGAGAAATCCATCGAGCAAACGGCGTTGGACGGCTACGATGCTTGGCAGCGTCAACAGGATCCCGCCGACGCGAGCAAGTGGCGACAAACCCTCCTCTCAGCCGACCAAATCAAGCGTCTTCGGGCGAATACTCTGGAGAACCTCAATTTTTTCCGGGCGCTGGACCGCCAAGGTGGGCGCATTGAAAGCCTCGGCACCGCTACGGTGGACGGCCTTGCCTGCGAGAAGGTGGCCTTCGTCCATGGCCCCGATGTCGTTTTTACGCGGTATTTCGAAGCGGCGACCGGCCGCTTGGTTTTGACCGAAACAGAAGCCGGCGGCGCGATACGGGAACAGGGTGAGACAAGGGTAAACGGGGTCCGTTTCCCCAAGGCCATCGTCACCGTTACGAAAACCGCTGATGGCAAAGCCCAGACGGTCACCATCAATTTTGACAAGATCACGGTGAATAAGATCTTCCCGGCGTCTTTCTTTGCGGTGCCTGCGTTGTCGGCGCGCTAAGCCGGCGTGCAGATCAAGCCTCCGGTGGTGCTAGCCTCGCCGGTGAACGCCGCGAACCTGACCTTTTTCCCTCATGCTCACGCTTGATACTTCCGATAAATCTTTTTCCGGGTCTTTGGCGGCTTTTTGCCGCGGAGCTTTGGTGCCCGCCGAGCTTTCGGCGGCGGTTGCGGCGATTCTCGCGGACGTGTGCCGGCGTGGCGACGAGGCGGTGACCCACTACGCGGCCAAGTTCGACGGCGCCAAAATTCTCCCGCGCGACTTCCGAGTGAAGCCGGCCGAGATCGTGGCCGCCGCGGGGCGCCTACCCAAGCATGAGTATCGTGCTCTCAAGGCGGCGCTCGCCGGCATCGTGGCGTTCAACCGCCGCAATCCGGCCAAGGCTTGGACGGCGAAGAATCCCCAAGGCGGCATCGTGGGCGAGAAATTCGACCCGATCCGCCGCGTGGGTCTCTACGTCCCCGGCGGTCAGGTGCCGCTGGTTTCCACCGTGCTGATGACCGCTGCGCTGGCGAAGATTGCGGGCTGTCCCCGGATCGCCGTCTTCACGCCCTCGAACCCGGCCGGGAAAATTGCCGACGGTTTGCTCGCGGCCCTCCATCTCGTCGGGATCGACGAGGTCTACCGCATCGGCGGTGTGCAGGCGATCGGGGCGATGGCCTTCGGCACGGCAACCATCCCGGCGGTCGACAAGGTCTTCGGCCCGGGCAACGCCTATGTTTGCGAAGCGAAGCGACAGATCTTCGGCACCGTCGGCGTCGATTCCCTTCCCGGCCCGAGCGAGGTCATGATCATCGCGGACGAATCGGCCCGCCCCGATTTTGCTGCCGCCGATCTGTTGGCTCAGGCCGAGCACGGCTCCGGTCGCGAGAAAATCTACCTTGTAACCACCTCGGCCAAGGTGCTCGCCGCCATCGTCGCTGAAGTGTGGGTGCAATTGCCGTTGCTCTCGCGCTCGGAAAAGACCGCCCGGGTCTTGGCCGACGGTTGGCTCGCCATCAAGGCGGGTTCGCTCGCCGAGGCTGTCGACGTCGCCAACTATGTCGCGCCCGAACACCTGGAACTCATGGTCAAAGATGCGGCGGCCAAGCGTCTCACCAAAGCCATCACGACCGCCGGCGCGATCATGGTTGGAAACTATACGCCGACGGCGCTCGGCGACTTCACCGCCGGTCCCAGCCACGTCCTGCCGACCGGACGGGCCGGGCGTTTTTTCAGCGGGTTGCGGGTGGCGGATTTTCAACGCCGCACGAGCCTGATCCGTTACGACCGCGCGAGCGTCAAGCGCGGCGCCCCCGTCGTCGCGGCGTTTGCGGCGATGGAGCGGCTCGATGCGCACGGTCGCTCGGTAGCGCTCCGCGCACTCTGAACGGGCGCTCCCTCGGCCTCCGCCTTCGTCCCTATGAATTTCGCCGCTCTCGCTCTGCCGCATGTTGCGAAGCTCCACGCCTACACTCCGGGTTTGCAGCCGACCGAACCCGGCTGGACGAAGCTCAACACCAACGAGAGTCCCTACGGTCCCTCTCCGCGGGTGGCCGAGGCGCTGCAACGCGAGCTCGCGGGACACGGTGACGTGCTGCGCCTCTACCCGAATCCGCGCAGCGAGGATCTCCGCTCGGCGATCGCCCGGCACCACGGCGCAGGGCTGACTGCGGCCAATGTGATCGTCGGCAACGGCTCCGACGACATCCTCAACCTGCTGGTGCGCGCTTTCTGCTCCCGAACCGCCGCCGCCGGTTTCACTTTCCCGAGCTATTCGCTTTATCCGGTGCTCGTCGGCATCCAAGACGGGCGCGAAGAGGTGGTTGAATTCGACCGGTCGATGCGGCTGCCCTTCGAGCGCATTGCCGCCTCGGAAGCGCAGATTTTTTTCCTGACGTCGCCCAATGCGCCGACCGGCGTTGCCTTCACCAACGCCGAGCTGGCGCGCATCCTGACCGCGTTTCGCGGGCTCTTGGTCGTGGATGAAGCGTATGCGCCGTTCGCCGAGGAGAACGCGATCCCGCTCTTGGCGGAGCATCCTCGGTTGGTGGTCGTTCGCACGTTCTCCAAGGCCCATGCGCTCGCCGGGATTCGCGTCGGTTATGCGCTCGGGCAACCCGAGATCATCGGACTCCTGGATCGCCTCCGCGACAGCTATAATGTCGGCCGCCTCTCCCAAATTGCCGCCTTGGCGGCCCTCGCCGACGACGGCTACTACTCCGCCAGCATCGCCCGTATCAAGGCCACGCGTAACCGGGCGATCGCGGACTTTGCCGTCCGTCGGCGGTGGTTCACCTATCCGTCCTCGGCGAATTTCGTGTTCACCGAGCCAAGGAACGCCCGGGGCGAGTCCGGCCCCGCCGTCGCCAAGGCTGCCTACGATTTCCTCTGGGCGCACAAGATTCTGGTCCGGCACTTTCCCAGCCACGCCTTGACCGCGTCTTTCCTCCGAATCAGCGTCGGCTCAGAGAACGAAATGCTCGTTCTCGCCGACACCTTGGACCAATGGCAAAAATCTCAAAACGCGTAGCAAAGGTCGCCCGCAAGACGGCGGAGACGGATATCGTCCTTGCGCTCGCGATCGACGGGGTAGGGCGCTCGAAGATCGATACGGGCGTGCCGTTCTTCGACCACATGCTCACCCTTTTTGCGAAACACGGCCTCTTCGACCTCACGATCAAGGCCAAGGGAGACGTTGACGTTGATTATCACCACACGGTTGAGGACGTGGGGCTTGTCTTGGGTCAGGCTTTCAGGGAAGCGCTCGGCACCAAGGTGGGGATCAAGCGCTACGGCTTTTTTCTTCTGCCGATGGACGAGGCGCTTGCCCGCGTCGTGGTCGACGTGGGCGGTCGGCCGCACTTGGTCTACGAGGCCACCGCGCCGACGATGTTCGTGCGCGATTTCAATCTCGTGTTGGTAAAGGAATTTTGCCGCGCCTTCAGCAACGCTCTCGGGGCGAATCTGCACGTCCACGTCCTGTATGGCGAGGAGCCGCACCACGTGGCCGAAGCCATTTTCAAGGGCCTGGCGCGGGCGCTCGACGCGGCGACGCAGATCGAATCGCGCGCGGCGAATCTTTTGCCGTCGACC
>JBDNFZ010000009.1:0-11030 GCA_041689555.1 Opitutaceae bacterium
GCCAGATGACGAGACGGCCGCGCAGGACGACGCGGGTATCGACGACGGCGTGTTCGACGTCTTGGGGTTTGCCGTCCTTGTCGTTGAAAACGAAATCGATTTCAGGATGCGGGCGGGCGCGCGGGTCGATCTCGCTCGCGCGGGCGGTGAGGTGGAAACGCTGCGGTGCGGCGGGGTCGGCAGGCGCGGCGACAGCCGAGGCGAGAGCGACGAGTATGAATGATTGCCGGATCATGGTGGCGGACGTCGCTCGTAGCCGTTCAAGCGAGGAGGGTGGCGACGGCGGCGCGGAGCAGGTCCTCGCTCTCGGGAGCGGCGAAGGCGTAGTCGACCTCGTAGCCGCCGAAGGGGAATTCGCCGCGCGGGGGCAGATACCACGGGCCGCCGTCGCCGTAGCCCGCGACCGCGACCGTGCGGCCGGGGCGAAGCGATTGGGCGTAGAGTTGGATGTCGATGAATTGCTCGGCGGGCAGGTGGAGCAGCGCGGTGTCGTCGAGGTGCAGGGCGCTCAGGAGGAAGGGCTCGCGGCGGGCGCAGCGGGCGATGAAGGCGAGCTTGAAGGAGGGGATGATGCGCGGCGCGAGCGCATCGGTGCGCGGGCCGACGAGGGCGTTGAGGGCGTCGGTGCCGAGGGCGAGATTGGGCTGGAGGAAGACCTCGGTCGTGCGCCAGGAGATTTTTGCGAGCGGCTCGGGGCGCAGCGTGGCGTCGGCGGCGACGATGCCGCGGTAGATCCGCTCGGTGAGGCGGACGCGGGCGGCGGGGGTGCCGTCGTTGTATTTGCCGGCGGCGATGTTGCCCGCGCAGCCGGTGAAGTAGAGGTGGGCGCAGGCGGGCTCGTCGCGTTGGCGCAGCTTGCGGGCGAGGCCGCAGAAGTCGCTCGTGACGCGGCCGTCGCCGTAGTAACTCATCGGGTGGGTCGCGTAGTAGTGGCAGGCGGCGATTTTCCGGTCGCGGTCGTAGAAGGCGACGGTGCGGAGGAACGGATCGATCTGGCCCTCGGGCATCGCGATGAGGACGGGGTCGACGCTTTTGCTGCCGCGCATTTTACCCACGCGGCCGGTGGCGTCGCGGTCCATGCGGCGGTTCGAGGCGACCTCGGCGATGCGGGCTTGGCCGGTCGCGAGGTGGGTGACGGGGCGGGCGCGGGGCAGGGCGGCGGTGACGGCGGCGCGCACGGCGTCGAGACAACGGGAGAAAAACTCGGGGTCGCAGTTGCGCGGAAGGTCGGGTTGACGGGCGACGATGGCGTCGGCGGCGGGGCAGACCATGGGGGCGTTGTGCTGGTGAACGCATTGGACGGCGACGCGGTCCGGGGTGGTGCCGGCGGCCTCGGCGATGGCGGTGCGCCAGGCGAGGTGGGCGCGGTTGAGCAGGCCGGTCCAGTCGACGGTGCAGAGAACGATGGGCGCGCCGGCGCCGAGGAGAACGACACCGATGGCCTCGAGCGGATCATCGACGGCGACGACGGGCTTGATCCAGCCGCCGCAGAGCGCGTGGCCGATGGGCGGGGTGACGTCGCAGCGGAAGGAGGCGAGGTGGAGGTTTCCGGCGGAAGCGGCGGAGTTGGCCGCGCGCAGAAGAGACGGAGCGAGCGCGGCGGCGAGACCGGCGGTGAGGGAGCGGTCGAGGAAGCGGCGGCGGGTGAGGGGCGGCATGGGTGGAGGTGGCGAGAGGCTAGGCGACGGACTCGGCACAACGGAGAATTGCCGCAACGCTGAGGTCAACGTCGGCCTCGGTCGTCGCCCAGGAGGAGACGCTGATCCGCATCGCGGTGCGGCCCTGCCAGACGGTGACGCCGGCCCAGCAAGTGCCCTCGGCCTGAATGGCGGCGATCACAAGCGACGTGCGCGCAGCGTCGCCGAAGGAGACGAGGACTTGGTTGAGGACGACGTCGTTGAGAATCTCGAGGCCGGCGGCGGAGAGTTTTTCGGCGAAGCGGCGGGCGTAGGCGCAGTTGCGGGAAATGAGATCGGCCAGGCCGGCGCGGCCGAGGGAATGGAGCGCGGCCCAGACCTCGACGCCGCGGGCGCGACGGGAGAGCTCGGGCGTGAAATCGGCGGGGTTGCGCTCGGGGCCCTCGGTGGGGAGGTAGGCGGCGGTGATGGCCATCGCGGCTTGGAGGGCGAGGGGATCGCGGACGAAGGCGAGGCCGCAATCGTAGGGAACGTTGAGCCATTTGTGGGCGTCGGTGGCCCACGAATCGGCGTCGGCGAGACCGGCGGCGAGCGGGCGACGATCGGGCGCGGCGGCAGCCCAGAGTCCGAAGGCGCCGTCAACGTGCACCCACGCGCCGGCGGAATGGGCGTGGCGGCAGATCGCGGCAATGGGATCGAAGGCGCCGGTGTTCACGTTGCCGGCTTGAGCGATGATGATGGTAGGGCCGGAGATCGGCGGGAGGAGTTCGGCGCGGAGGCGGCCCTGCGCGTCGACGGGGATTTTGACGACGCGGTCGCGACCAAGGCCGAGGATACCGAGGGATTTGGTGACGGAGGGATGAATCTCGGCGCCGACAATGACGGTGATCGGCGGGGCGCCGAAGAGCCCGTAGGCCTCTACGTCCCAACCGACGCGCCGGAGCACGGCGTGGCGCGCGGCGGCGAGGGCGCAAAGATTGGCGACGGTGGCTCCCGTGACGAAGGCACCGGTGCAGGTGGGCGGGAGCGCGAGCACATCAAGGAGCCAGCGGAGGGCGACCTGCTCGATGACGGCGGTGGCGGGCGTGGCGCGGTGGAGACAACTGTTTTGATCCCAGGCTCCGGCGAGCCAATTGGCGGCGAGAGTGGCGGGGAGGGTGCCGCCGATGACGAAACCGAAGAAGCGCGGGCCGGCCATCGCGGTGGTCGCGGGCGAGCCGACTTCATCGAGCAGGCGGAGAGTGTCGGCGGGGGCGATCGGATTTTCCGGGATAGGCGTATCGAAAGCGGAGAGCAGCGCGACGGCGGCGGGAGTGGGGGCGACGGAGCGGCTGGCGAGGCCGTCGAGATAACGGAGGGCGCGGGCGGTGGCGTCGGGGAGCAGGGCGTGCATGCGGCGGATAAGCTGGCGAGAGAGAGATGACGGGTTCAGGCGCGCAGTCCGGCGGCGCGGGCGAGGGCGAGTTGACGCGCGTCGAAGCCGAGAAAGCGGGTGGCTTTGAGGTGCAGGGCGGAGGCGACATGAAAGACGTCGAAAGCACGCGTGCCGAGCAGAGCGGTGTGGCGGGCGGCGAGCTGCCGGGCCAAGGGTAACACGGCGGTGGTGGACAACGGGGTCGGCACCATCATGCCGGCGGAGACGTCGGCGCCGAGCGCGGCTTCGGCGGCAGCGAGATCAGCGCGCGTCGATTCACCGCGAAAGAGCCGGAGTTGGAGGGCGTTCTCCAATTCGAACTGTTGCCAGGAAGTCAGGATCAGCGGCTGGGCGGCGGCGGCGACGGCCGCGATGGCTGCGGGGGTGTTGGCATCGGCGAGGTAGAGCGAGACCAGCAGGCTGGTGTCGGCGTAAACGGAAGCGCTCATACCTCGCCGCGCCCGGAAGCGACGAGTTCGGCGTGGGTGACGGCGGAGCGGACGGCCGGGGGCCGGGGGCGGCGGCGCCAGTAGGCGCGGATGGCAGCGGGCGAGCCGGGGACGGGCGCGACCGGAGAGGAGATCGGCGAGAGTCGGGCGACGGGACGGTTGTGGCGGGTGATGACGATCTCGGCGCCTTTTTCGACCTCGGCGATCATGGCGGCGAGCTGGTGTTGGACGGTGCGGATGCTGACGCTTTTCATGTCTAACACCGTGTTAGACAATTTGGGTCGGTCAAGCGACCAGATCGGACGAGAGGGGAGCGGTGCGGGTGCTAGCGAGGCCGATCAGTCGGAGAGGACTTGAAGGCGAATGCGGCGGTATTCGAGTTGGCCGCGGTCGCCTTCGAGGCCAATGGGTCCGGTGGCGGGGAGCTTGAGCGCGGCTTCGATGACCTCGCCGTTGCAGGTGCAGTGGGCGACGCCGTCGCGGACGGTGATGACGAGCTCGTTCCAATCGAGCGGGCGGAATTTCTCCAGCTTCAGGTAGGGACCGGCGACGAGGTAATCGCGGGCCTGGAGTTGCGGACCGCGAAGATAGACGCCGCCATCGGCGTTGGGCGTGGCGCGGAACTCGAGCTTGAGGACAAAGTTTTCGGGGAACTCCCGGGTCGTCCAAAGTTGCTGAATGCGGCGACCGCCGGGCGGGGTGGTGGCGATGATGCGGTCGCCCTGGGCGCGCCAGCGGCCGTCGGGACTGGCGGCGAGGCCGTCGAAGGTGACGGCGTCTTTCACGACCGGCCAGAAGGGCGCGAGCGGATCGGTGGCTTGCAGGCGTTTGGTGGTGGCGAGCTCCGCATCGGTGGTGGGACGAAGACCCCAGCCCGTGAGATCGCGTCCGTTGAAGAGATTCACGAAGCCGGGTTCGGGAACGAAGGCGTCGGGCGTGCGCTCGGTGAGACCGAGGGTGGCGAAGACGGGCCGGAGAGCGGCGGCCCACTTGGCGTAGCCGGGGGGGTTGAGATGGAGGAGATCGGGAAACTCGGCGACAGGGGCTTCGTTTTGCGCATCGGCGAAAAGTTTCCACGTGTCGAGGACGGTGACCTGCGGTTGATCGACAGTGGCCTCAAGGATGAGCTGGTTGACGCGGCGGATGAGGAAGGCGGGGCGCTTTTTCGTAGCGGAGCTGGGCATGACGGCGCAGACGACGACGGGGAGCGCGGGGTCGTGGGCGCGGAGGGCGGCGAGGATGAGCCGGAGGTTGGTGGCGACGGTCCAGGGCATGGCGTTTTCTTCGAGGTCGTTGGTGCCGATCAGAAGGACGATGGCCGAGGGATTGAGAGCGAGGACGTCTTCCTTGATGCGCAGCAGGACGCCGCGCGAGGTGTCGCCGCTGATGCCGCGGTTGGCGACCTTCACGCCGGGGAAGGAGGTGGCGAGGGCGTCGCCCCAGCCCTGCGTGATGGAGTCGCCGAGGAAGACGACGGCGCGTTGGTCGCGCTCGATCTGCCCGGCCCAAGTGGTGCGGCGTTCGCGCCAGAGTTTTTCAAACCACGGGTAGCGACGGAGCGGGCCGGTGCCGGGGAGACCGTCGTCGGAGGCGGGAAGAGCGAAACGGTCGGTAGTGGCCGAGGCGGAGACTGCGGCGGCGGGCTGGAGGGGAGGCGGAGTCGGTGCGGTGGTGCAGCCGGCGAGGATGAGGACGGCGAGGGTGAGGAGGGGGAGCGGGAGTGGGCGCATGGGGTGGGGAAGGGACGGGGAGAGAAGGGAAGAGTGGAAGGAAGAGGTAAAGCGGGAGCGGGCGAGGACAAGAAAAAGCCCGGGCGGTGAGGCCCGGGCGGGAGAAAATGCGAAAGAAGAAAGGGGGAAAGATTAAGATTAAGATTACGAGAAAGAGAAAGATTGGGAGAGGGAGAAAGATTTGGGGAGAACGATTAGCGGACCACGCGGGCGCCGCCGCCGGTGATCTGTTTCTCGACTTCCTTGCGGGTGGCCATCGAGGTGTCGCCGGGGGTCGTCGAGGCGAGCGCGCCGTGGGCGGCGCCATACTCGACGGCTTTCTGGGCGTCGTTGAACTCGAGAAAACCGAACTGCACGCCGGATGCGAAGGAATCGCCGCCGCCGACGCGGTCGAGAATCTCGAGGCCGGGATACTGCCGGCTCTCGAAAAACTTTCCGTCGTGCCAGAGGATCGCGCTCCAGTCGTTCTTCGTGGCGGTGATGACGTGGCGCAGCGTGGTCGCGGCGACTTTAAAATTCTTAAACTCCTGCACGGCGGTTTCGATCATTGCCTTGAAGGCGTCGGTCTCGATGTGGCCGAGCGTTTCCGCGCCCTTGACGGCGAAGCCGAGGGAGGCGGTGAAGTCTTCTTCGTTGCCGATCATGACATCGACATATTTGGCGATCTCGCGGTTGACCTCCTGGGCCTTTTTTAGGCCGCCGATGGTTTTCCAGAGCGAGGGGCGGTAGTTGAGGTCGTAGCTGACGACGGTGCCGTGCCTGTTGGCGGCTTTGACGGCTTCGACGGTGAGCTCGGCGGCGGAGGTGGAGAGGGCGGCAACGATGCCGCCGGTGTGAAACCAACGGACGCCGAGGGTGCCGAAGATGTGATCCCAATCGATGTCGCCGGGCTTGAGCTGGGAGGCGGCGGTGTTGCCGCGGTCGGGATTGCCGACGGCACCGCGCACGCCGAAGCCGCGCTCGGTGAAGTTGAGGCCGTTGCGAACGGTGCGGCCGATGCCGTCATCCTCGCGCCATTTGATGAAATCGGTGGCGACGCCGCCCTGCATGATGAAGTCCTCGACGAGGTGGCCGACCTCGTTGTCGACGAAGGCGGTGACGACGGCGGTTTTATAGCCGAAGCATTTCCGGAGGCCGCGGGAGGTGTTGTATTCGCCGCCGCCCTCCCAGACGGAGAAATTCCGCGCGGTGCGGATGCGGCCCTCGCCGGGATCGAGGCGAAGCATGACTTCGCCGAGGGAGATTTGGTCAAAGGCGCAGGACTTGGCGGGTTTGATTTGGAGGCTCATGGATGGGAAAATGGGGGAGGATGAAAGCTTAGAGCTGAGAGTCGGAAACGGAGGGTCTTGCTCCGGGCTCCGGGCTCTCGGCTCTGGACTACAGAGCGGGTTTAGACCGTGACGGTTTTGAAGTCGGGGAGGTTCCAGCGGGGTTTCCGGGTTTCCTTGGCAATGTCGTTAAAGGCTTCGACCTCGGCTTGGGAGAAGAGGAGGCCGCCATGCTCGGCGCAGCGGGCGGCGGCGGCGGCTTCGAGTTGGCCGGGCAACATGCAGGCCTCGTTGCCGTGGCCGAGGATGTCGGCGATGACGGCTTTGACGTTGTCGGATTGGTTGCGGCCTTTGGCGAAGGCGCCGGCGTTCATCGCGTCAGGGTGCCAAACTTGGAAGAAGAAGGCGCAGGTGCCCTTGTCGTCGCCGACCTGGTCGCAGCGGTTGCGGAGGGTGGGGAGCGAGCCGCCGATGAAGGCGCCGATGATCTCGTTCATGAGCGCGAGGCCGTAGCCTTTGTGCGCGCCGAAGGGGATAAGGTATTTCGCCTGCGCGGGATCGGTGGTGGGCTGGCCGTTGGCATCGACGGCGGCGTTGGCCGGAAGTTGTTTCCCCTCGCGGAGGAGCTGCTGGACGCGGCCCATGGCGACGACGGAGGTGGCCCAGTCGATGACGATCGGGTAACCGATGGCCGCGGTCGTGGGGAAGCCCCAGGAGTGGGGATTCGTGCCGAGGGTCGGATATTTGCCGCCGAAGGGAACGACCTCGGCGAGAGCGGCGGTGCAGTTGGTGTAGGCGATGTAGCCGCGCTTGGCGGCGTCCATGACGTAGCCGCCGCCCCAGAGGTAGTGAAAGGCGTTGTCCACGGAGACCATGCCGACGCCGTATTTGTCGGCGAGACGGATGGCTTCCTCGATGGCGGCGTAGCCGGTGGCCTGGCCGAGTTTCTTGTTGGCGTTCCAGACGGCGGCGCCGCGGAAACGGGTTTTTACTTTTTCGATCTTGGCCTTCGGCACGCAGCCGCCGACGGCGGAACCGAGAAAGTGGTCGAGGTGGAGGGCCTTCAGGGCGTTGTGGGTGCGGATGCCGTGGCGGGTGGCCTCGGCGCAGAAGCGGGCGCCGGATTCGGATTCGGCCTTGGAGAAGCCGCGCCTTTTGTAGGCGGCGGCGACGAGGGCGTTGTGCTGGGCTTCGGGGACGACGTAAAAGGTTTCCATGGAGGTAGTGGGTCGCGAGTAACGGGTAGTGAGCAGGTTGCTATCGAGACTAGGGAAGCGGCGGGCGAAGAGTGGGAGGATCGAGATCAGGTTTGCTCGCTACCCACTACTCGCTACCCGCTACTGCCAGGGTCAAACGACTTTTTTGACCGGCACTTCGGGGTTGATTTGGGCGAGGGGTTTCTCGCCGTGCATGGCGAGGATGAGGTTTTTCACGGCGGCGGTGGCTTGGCGGACGACGCTCTCGTAGGTGCGCGAGCCGACGTGGGGGGTGACGACGACGTTGGGCAACTTCAGGAGCGGGTGGTCGGGGGTCGGCGGTTCTTCGTCGAGGACGTCGGTGCCGTAGCCACCGACTTGGCCGGATTGGAGGGCGGCGACCATGTCGGCGGTGTGGACGATCTCGCCGCGGGCGCAGTTGAGAATGAGGACGCCCTTTTTCATCTTCGAAAAACTCTTCGCGCTCATCATGTCGCGCGTCTCGGGCGTGAGGTTTGTGTGGAGCGAGATGTAGTCGGAGGCGGCGTAGATCTCGTCGAGGTCGGCGGAGCGCTTCACGTTGTTGGCGGCGGCGAATTTCTCGTCCCAGTAGATGTCGTGCGCGATGACGTTCATGCCGAAGGCGCGGGCACGGACGGCGACCTCCTTGCCGATGCGCCCGAGGCCGACGATGCCGATGGTTTTTTCGAAGAGCTCGTGGCCGGTTTTGCGCTTCCAGCCGTTGGCGCGGGTGGAGTCGGCGTGGAAGAGGAGGTTTTTCTCGAGCGCGAGGAGGAGGAGAAAGGTGTGCTCGGCGACGGTGGTGTGGTTGACGCCGGGGGTGAAGAGCAGGGGGATGCCGAATTCGGTGCAGGACTTGCCGTCGATTTTGTCCACGCCGATGCCGTATTTGCTGATGACTTTGAGTTTCGGAAGCGCCTTTTCGAGGACCTTGCGGGTGATGAGATCGTCGCCGCAGATGTAGCCGTCTATGTCGCCGACGAGGGCGAGGGTGTCGGCCTCGTTGAGGGGACCGCGGGCACGGACGATTTCCCAGCCGGTGTCGGCGAGGAGTTGGTGGTGGGCGCCGGGAGTGTCTTGAAACGAGGTGGTGGTGAGGAGGATTTTGGTCATGGCGGCAGGGGAAAGGGGAAAGAATCACACACCCGGCGGCGGGAAGTGAAGCGAAAGATTTTTCGCGGATCCGGCTCGGGGCGGATCAGGGCGCGGGCGGGGGTGGAGGTGTGGCGCGCTCGGCTTCGAAGAGGCGGCTATAGCGGACGAAGGCGCCGAAGGCGGTGGCCCACGCGATGTAGAAGCCGGGGTAGCCGTCGAGGAAGCCGAGTTTGAAGATGTAGGCGCGGACGAAGCGCCAGAACGGGCGGAGGACGGCGGAGAAAACGGAGAAACGTGTGCCGCGGGCCAGGTGTTGTTGAAGGAAAAGGTCGGCGAAGGGATTTATTTTTGCGACGTGGCTGGAGAGGGTGGGGAAAGAGTAGTGGTGGAGGTCACCGCGGAGGGTGGCGACGGGGCCGGAGCAGGCCATTTTTTCGTGGACGAAGGCGTCGCCGGCCCAGTGGGCGCGGTCGCGACGGATCAGGCGCAGGCTGAGGTCGGGATACCAGTCGCCGTGGGTGATCCAGCGATCGATGAACCAGACTTTGCGCGGGAAGCGCGCACCGGCGAAGGTTTCGTAATCGGGGCGGGCGAAGAAGGCGATGAGGTCGGCGCGGAGGGCGGGGGAAACCTCTTCGTCGGCGTCGAGACAGAGCGCCCACGGTTGGGCGGCGAGGGCGAGGGCGGCATTTTTTGTGTCGCGAAAACCCTGCCACGGGAGGTCGTGGACTTTGGCGCCGGCGGCGACGGCGAGGGCGGCGGAGGCGTCGGTGGTGGCGTTGAGGGCGACGATGGTTTCGGAAGTCCAGCCGCGGACGCCGGCGAGGCAGCGCGGGAGATTCGCGGCCTCGTTGCGAGCCACGATCACAACGGAGACTGGGAGATTTTTAACCACGGATGGACACGGATGAACACGGATGCGGCCGGCAGAATCAAATTTTTCCAACGAGGCTGCGCGGGATTTGGTAGAGGTAGCCGCAGGAGCGCCAGGCGCGGACGAGGGATTTTTTGGCGTCGCCGGTGCGGAGGATCAGCGCGGGGAGGAGGGCGAGAAGGGCGTAGCCGAGGAGCTTGAGGAGATTGGCGAAGAAGCGGGAGGCGAGGTAGGCGGCGGCACCGGGTTGGCCGGCGCGGTCGATGGTGCGGGAGCGGGCGGAGTCGAAGGCGTGGCGGGCGGCGTAGCGAAAGGTGGTGCGGCTCGCAGGCATCTGGTGGCGCACGGCGGCGGCGGGAGCGAACCAGACCGCGAGGCCGGCGGCGCGGATGCGGCGGATCATCTCGCTGTCGCCGCCGGAGAAATAGTTGCCGGCGGCACGGTCGAGGGCGGTGTGGAAGACTCCGACTTGGGCGAAGACGGCGCGGGGAATGGCGAGGTTGGCCCCCATCGGGCTGTGACGGGCGGGGAGCGGGCCGGCGTCGGCGCGGAAGGCGAGCGGGGCGTGCCACTCGGAGACCCAAGGCGGAAGGCCGTCGGGGAACACGGGGATAACTTCACCGCCGACCGCGCCGATGTGGTGGCTGGAATCCGCCGCGAAGGGCGCGAGCATCTGGGCGAGCCAGTCGGGTTGGACGAGGATGTCATCGTCCGCGAAGAGGATAATGTCGCCGCGGGCTTCGGCGATAGCGCGGTTGCGGGCGTAGTCGAGGCCTTGTGCGGTTTCGAGAAGGTGACGGGGCGCGGGCTGCGAAGCTGAGAACCCGGCGACGACGGCGGGGGTGTGGTCGCGGGAGTTGTTGTCGATGACGAGGACCTCGAACTGGTCGCGCGGGAAATTCTGGAGCGCGAGACCGGCGAGAGTTTGGCGCAGGAAGTCGGCGCGGTTATAGGTGCAGATGGCGACGGTGAGGCGCATGGCGTCAGGCGAGGCGCTTGAGGGCGGCCCAAACCCAACCGCTGGGCAAGCGCGCAAACGGAATGGTGCCGAGGCGGAGGGCGCGGGCGAGGGAGGCGGGTTTTTGCGGGAAGCGCGCGGCGTAGCTGAGGGCGTTGCGGTAGGTGAAGAAACGGGCGAGCCAGCGGCCGAGTCGCGGGCGACGGGGAAATTGTTCGCGGGCGATGCGGAGGCGGAGGAGGTGAGTCTGGCGGATCATGGTCGGCCAGGCGCGCTCGGTCCATTGGCCCTCGGCGACACGGTAGAAGGCGGCGACCTCGCTAACGACCTCGATGCGGCCGGCGCAGGCGAGACGATACCAGAATTCGTAGTCGGCAAGGGGACCGGC
>JBDNFZ010000010.1:0-11261 GCA_041689555.1 Opitutaceae bacterium
TCGAAATCGCTGCCGTGCATCACGAGGTGCAGTTGGGCGAGGCGGTTCCAGAGAGGGTCGAGCTTCATCCCCGGAGCGAGGGCATCAACGAGGTAGACCTTCCCCTCGACCATAAACTGGAGGAGGCAGATGCGGACCTTGTAGTGAAACATGTTGTCGGCCTCGGTATCGAGGAACACCTCGTCGACGCGCTTCAGCGCGGCAAGGAGCGGCGCCAAGGCCTCGTTCTGGTCGATCAGCACGTAGCTGGATGGGCGGGCCTCGCTGGAGGCGACGGAGACGGCGGTCTTTACGCCGAAAAGGCGGCGGACCGAGGGCGACAGGAAACGGGAGATCATCTCGACAAAAACCCAGCGTGGGCGGCAGACCGGCGCAGGGCGAGTGCGGAAACGGTAAAATCGCGTGACGCTTCCCTCAAACGCCGACGGCGGCGGACCACGCCGTGAGGAAGCTCTCGATGAGGTCGGGCAAATCGGAGCTGTAACCGCCCTCCAAGGCGGCGGCGGCAGGGATTTTGGTCGCGCCGAGCCACGCACCGAGGGTGGCAAAGTCCTCGCGCTCAAGGGTCATGGCGGTGAGGGGATCGCCGACGAAGGCGTCGAAACCGGCGGAAACGAGGATCAAATCGGGCGCGAACGCGACGACGGCGTCGAGGGAGGCGCGCAGGGCGGCGAGGTGTTGCGGCCGGGGGGCCCGGGGCGGGACGGGCCAGTTGCGAATCCTCGGGCCGAGATCGGCAAGGCCGGTGCCGGGATAGCAGGGGGATTGGTGGACCGAGGCAAAAAAGAAGGCGCCGGTCGCGGAGGGTTTTTCCAAGATGGCCTCGGTGCCGTTGCCGTGATGGGCGTCGAAATCCCAAACTGCGACCCGGCGCGCGCCGAGGCGGTGGCGGGCATGGAGCGCGGCGATGGCGATTTGGTTCAGATAGCAAAACCCCATCGGGGTCGTGATCGTCGCGTGGTGGCCGGGCGGGCGCATGAGGGCGAAGGCGGGGCCGCGGCCGGCGTGCGCGTGCGCGGCGGCCGCGAGCGTGGCGGAGACGGCGCGGCGCGCGTGATCGGCGATGTTTTCGAAAAAGGGCGTGTCGGCGTCGAAATCGCGGGGTTGGGCGAGGCGCTTGAGATGGGCGGCGGTATGGGCGAGCAAGAGCGTGTCATCGGAGACGGAGGCGGCGGGGGGCGGGACACGGAATTCCCAGGAAGGTCGGGCGGCGCGGAGGTGGGCGACCGAACGTGTGACGCGGGCGGGTTGCTCGGGGCGCAGGGAGGAACCGTAGTCGGCGCATTGCGGGTCGTGGAAAATGAGCATGGGAGGGGATTTTCTCTCTTGGGGTAGACGCATGATGATTCGCGCTGATTCACGACCTTGGAGAAAGAGAAAGATTAAGAGAAAGAGGAAAGATTGGCATGGCGGGGAACGCGGGTTTGCTGAGGGTGATGAATGTCGTGGTGCTTTGTTCGGGAGGAATGGACTCGGTGGTCGCGCTGCATTGGGCGCGGCGGGAGCATACCGTGGCGGCGGCGGTGAGCTTCGATTACGGGGCGAAACACAACCACCGGGAAATTCCGTGCGCGGCGGCGCACGCGGCGGAGATCGGGGCGCGGCACGAAGTCATCCGGCTGGATTTCGTGGACCGGTTGTTCGCCTCGGCGCTGCTGAAAAGCGGCGGGGAGATTCCCGAGGGGCACTATGAAGCGGAGAACATGAAGCAGACGGTGGTGCCGTTTCGGAACGCGATCATGCTCTCGATCGCGTGCGGGTTTGCGGAGAGCGCGGGCGCGGACGGGTTGGTGATCGCGGCGCACGGCGGGGACCACGCGATCTATCCGGACTGCCGGGAGGATTTCATGCGGGCGATGGGCGACGCGATGCGGCTCGGCACGTATGCGGGGGTGCGGTTGCTGCGACCGTTTATCGCGATGACGAAGGCGGACATCGCGACGACGGGTGCGGGGATGGGCGTGGATTTCGCGGGGACGTGGTCGTGCTACAAAGGCGGGGAGATTCATTGCGGGAAGTGCGGCACCTGCGTGGAGCGGCGCGAGGCGTTTGCGCTGGCGGGGGTGGCGGACCCGACGGTGTATGCGGAGACGCAGGCGCTGCCGCCGAAACCGGGGATCAACGCGCCATGTTGATCGCGGAAATATTTTATTCATTGCAGGGCGAGGGCGGGCTCTCGGGCGTGCCCTCGGTCTTTGTGCGGACCAGCGGGTGCAACCTGCGCTGCGCCTGGTGCGATACGCCCTATGCCTCGTGGAATCCCGAGGGCACACAGCAACAAGTGGAGAAAATCGTGGCCGCGGTGCAGGCCCACCCGGCGGCGCGGCACGTCGTGTTGACGGGCGGCGAGCCGATGATCGCCAAGGAAATCCGCGAGCTGGCGGCGGCGCTCAAGGCGTTTGACTACCATATCACGATCGAGACGGCGGCGACGGTGGCGCCCGACGGGATCGCGTGCGACCTCGCTTCGCTGTCACCGAAGTTGCTCAATTCGGCCCCGACCGGAGCGGAGCATGCCGTATGGCGAAAGAAGCACGAGGCCACGCGCTGGCAGCCGGCGGTGGTGCGGGCGTGGCTGGACCGGGGCGGCGACTATCAGTTCAAGTTTGTCGTGGCGGCGCCTACCGACGTCGAGGAGATGGAGGGCATGCTCGCCTCGTTGGGCCGAGAGATTCCGCGCCATAAAATCCAACTCATGCCGGAGGCCCGCACGCTGGCGCTGATGCGCGAGCGGTCCGCCTGGCTGGGAGAATTGTGCAAGGCGCGCGGCTACCGTTACGCGCACCGCCTGCACATCGAACTCTACGGCAATAGGCGCGGGACGTAGGCTTCGAGCCGGGCCGCGTATCGCGATTGCATCGCCCCCACCCCACCCTTCACAAAACTGCCATGGAATCCCCAGAACCCGATCCGCTGAAGAAATTTTCCGAGGAGCTGCATTCACTGGCCGAGCGCTTCGCGGAGCAGCCTGTGACGCTACGGGACGTGATCGCGGCGCTCGGGGCGCGGGCCTCGGCGCTGCTCGTCATCATCCTCGCCCTGCCCTTCTGCGCGCCGATCGCGATCCCGAGCCTATCCACACCGTTCGGACTCGCGATCGCCGTGCTTGCGGGGTGTTACGCCTTCGGCCTGCCGCCGTGGCTTCCGGCCAGGCTCCTATCCGTAAAGCTACCGCCTCGTTTCTTTCGGGCCGTGTTGGAAGGTGCGAGCAAACTCCTGGGCTGGATCGAACGTCGTCTCCGCCCGCGCTGGTCATGGCTGACCGACAGCGCCGGCATGCGGTTTATGCACATGGGAACCATCGTCGCAGGTGCGGTGCTCCTGTTGCTGCCGCTGGGTGGCATTCCCTTCACGAACACGCTGCCCGCGCTGGTCATCGTAATCGGTATGCTCGGCGTGCTGGAGCGCGACGGCGTCGCCATCGCGGCCGCCTACGGGTTTCTGGTCGCGACGCTGGCCTATTTCGCGCTGTTCGCGACCGCGATCGTCGAGTTGGTGGCGAGAATTAAGAGCTACCTGGCGTCTTAACCGGCGCGGCCTTCGGAGGGATCGCGAGCGAGGCGACGACCGAGGTCGTGAGCAGGGTTGCGATGATCGCGAGCGACCAGACGATGGGGAATTTTCCGCCGAAGGCTTCGTTGAGCCAGACCATTTTAAGACCGACAAAGACGAGAATCAGGCCGAGACCGTATTTCAGGAAGCGGAACTTGTGCATCACGCCGGCGAGCATGAAGAACATCGCGCGCAGACCGAGAATCGCGAAGACGTTGGACGTGAAAACGATCAACGGCTCCTTGGTGATCGCGAAGATCGCGGGCACGGAATCGACGGCGAAGACGATGTCGGTGATTTCCAAGAACACGAGACAGACGAAAAGCGGCGTGGCGTGTAGAATCCCGTTTTTCCGGACGAAGAAACTCTGACCCTCGAGCGTCGGAGTCACCGGAATCATCTTTCGCAACAGACGGATGACGGGGTTCTTCTCAGGATCGATGGGCTTCTCCGGGGCGAAAAGAATCTTGATGCCGGTCAATATCAGGAAAATCCCGAACAGGAGAATGACCCAGTGGAGCTGCATCAGGGCGGCGCCGAGCGCGATGAAGATGATGCGGAAAACCAGCGCGCCCAAGATGCCGTAAAAAAGCACGCGGTGCTGATACTTGGCCGGAATGGCGAAGTAGGAAAAAACGACGACGAAGACGAAGACGTTGTCGACGGAGAGGGATTTCTCGACGACATAGCCGGTGAGGAATTCCAGCGCCGTCTGATTCGCCAGCACGCTGGCTTGGGCGGCCGTGAGGCCGGCGGCAAGCAGACGGGGATCGAGCGGAAATTTGTAGTGGGCGTATTGCCAAAAACCCAAACAGAACAGCATCGCGAGGCTGATCCAAACCATAGTCCAAACGAACGCTTCCTTAAACGAGACCTCATGGGCGGCGCGATGGAAGACACCCAAGTCGAGGGCCAACATGCCGAGCACGAACAGCGTAAACCCGGCGTAGAACCACCAGTAGTCGGCGAAAGGGAAAAGGATGACGGAAGGGTCCACGGAGATAAGGAGAGCGAGCGAGGAGGATGCGGGGGAGTGAGGAAACCGGGCGTGCGGGGCGCGACAATGCGAAGGTGTTGGAACGGCGCGGAGTTGTTTCCAGCGCGCTTGGCGCTACGGTGCGGGCATGTGGGCACTCATGCATGCTTTCGCGACGTGGAGTCTGGTCGGCCTGATCTGGGTGGTGCAGTTGGTGATCTATCCGCAATTCGGGGCGGCGGGACGCGCGGGATTCGCCGCGTATCACGCGGGCTACACGCGCCGGATCGCGTGGATCGTGGGGCCGCTGATGCTGGCCGAAGCGGCAACCGCAGGCATGATGTTTTGGCAAGGCGAGCGAGCGGCGTGGTTTTTGGTTTCACTCGGGCTGCTCGCGATCAATTGGCTTTCCACGGCGCTCGTGCAGGTGCCGTTGCATGGAAAATTGGAGCAGGGGTTCGCCGAGGACGCATGGCGCGCCCTGGTGCGGACGAACTGGGTGCGGACGGTAGCGTGGACGGCACGCGGAGGGTGCGTGGCGTTTGGGCTGATGCGAGGATGAGCGGCGCGCTCAGGGTTTCAGCTTCGCCTTGATCTCGCTCGACGGACAGCCGCAGTCGCCGCCGCAGCCGGGCTGCTTCTTCTTAGCCAACGAACGCACCACGAGCCACGTCGCCGCGATCGCGACGATCAAGAGGGCAACGAAAGTTTGGATTTGCGGGGACATTTTATTTATGCGGCGGCGCGATCAGAAGCCGAGGGCGCGACCGCCCTGATAAACAACGAAGCTCATAATCCACGCGGTGCCGGTCATGTAGAGCGTTTGGAAGATCGGCCATTTCCAGCCGTTGGTCTCGCGTTTCACGACGGCGATGGTGCTCATGCACTGCATCGCGAAGACGTAGAAAATCATGAGCGTGATGCAGACGAGCGGGGTGAAGAGCGGGCGCCCGTCGGGCCACTTGGCGGAAACCAGCGCGGTGCGGAGCGGGGTGGTGTTGTCGTCGGTGGCCTCGGCGTTGAAGACGACGCTCATCGTGCTGACAAAAACTTCACGCGCCGCGAACGAGGTGATCAGGCCGATGCCGATCTGCCAGTCGAAGCCGAGGGGTTTTATCAGAGGCTCGAGCGCGTGACCGGCGCGGCCGGCGAAGCTTTGGGCGAGTTGTTGCGTGGGCGGCGTGCCTCCGGGGGCTTTGGGATAGGCCGAGAGGAACCAGAGGATGATGCTGATGCCGAGAATAACGGTGCCGGCGCGGCGGACGAAAAGCCAACCGCGCTCGAACATATGCAGCGCGACGTCTTTGAGGCGCGGGAGGCGATACGGAGGCAGCTCCATGATCATAAGCGGCGGCGCGCCTTTGAGGAGCGTGCGTTTGAAAAGCCAGGCGAAGAAGAACGCGCCGAACGTGCCGAGCGCATACATCGTGAGCATGATGCCGACCTTGGTGAGCACGGGCACGCGGCCGTCGGGCACGAGCGCGGCGATCATCAGCAGATAAACGGGGAGGCGCGCGGAGCAGCTCATCAGCGGCGCGACGAGGATGGTGACGAGCCGGTCCTTGGGATCCTCGATGGTGCGCGTGGCCATGATGCCGGGGATCGCGCAGGCGTAGGAGCTGAGCATCGGGATGAAACTTTTGCCGTTGAGTCCGACACGGCTCATCAGCCGGTCCATAATGAAGGCGGCGCGCGCCATGTAGCCGGTGCTCTCGAGCAGCCCGATGAAAAAAAACAGGATCAGAATCTGCGGGAGAAAAATGAGCACCCCCCCTACCCCGGCGATCGCCCCGTCGGTAATGAGATCGCGCAGGTCGCCGGGCGGCATCGCCTGTTTCACGCTGTCGGCGAGCGCGGCGAAGTGACCGTCGATCCAGTTCATCGGCCCTTCGGCGAAGGTAAAGATGCTCAAGAAGAGCAGGATCATCACCACACCGAGGAGGCTCCAGCCCCACAAGGGATGGGTGGCAAACGCGTCGATACGATCCGAGACGCTCGGGCCGACGGCCGCGGTTTGGCGGACGGCGTCGGCCGCGATCCGGCCGATGGAATCGTAGCGCGAGTTCACGAGCGAGCCGGCCCAATCGGTGCCTTCGCCAGACCAGCGGGTTTGCCAGACGCGGAGAATCCCGGCGGTGTTGGGACTTAGCGGCGACGAGCCGGCGACGCGGATACTGTCCGAATCGGTGAGCAACAGAAGCGCCTCGGCGCGGGCGAGCAACGGAGCCTTGCCGTCGTGGGCGACGAGCGAGGCCTGAAGTTCCGAGACCGCAGGAGCGATGGCGGCGGGGACGGTCCAGGCGTGCCGCGCGAGCGGGAGATCGGCGCGGCTCATCGCCAGCTTAAGCTCGATCAGGCCGTGGCCGCGCACGGCCTCACAGGCAATGACGGGAATACCGAGGGCTTGTTCGAGCGCGGCGACGTCGACGGTAAGGCCGGCGCGGGCGGCGAGGTCCATCATGTTGAGGACGAGAATCACCGGGCGTCCGAGGTCGAGGACCTGATGGACGAGGTAGAGGTTTCGCTCGAGGTTGGTGGCGTCGACGATGCAGAGAATGCGATCGGGCGGCGCGGTGTCGCGGCGGCGACCGAGGAGCACATCCCGCGTGACGGCTTCATCGGGCGAACGTGCCGCCAGGGAATAAGCGCCGGGCAGGTCGATGACGGTGATCGGCTGACCGTGTTGGGAATAAGCGGTGCCGACCTTCTTCTCGACGGTGACTCCGGGGTAGTTGCCGACTTTTTGTTTCAGGCCGGTGAGGGCGTTGAAGAGCGTGCTTTTGCCGCAGTTGGGATTGCCGACGAGCGCATAGACCGGCTGGCGCGAAGCGGCGGCTGGCGAGCGAGCGGTAATGTGTGCGGGCAGGGCCATGGCGTTCCCCGTCAGCCGACCGGCTCGACGAGGATTTGCGCGGCTTCGGTTTTGCGCAGGGTGAGGCGATAACCTCGGACCTTGATCTCAATCGGGTCGCCGAGGGGTGCCGCGCGGACGAGGGTGACGACCGTGCCGGCGAGCAGGCCCATTTCGCGCAGACGGAGAAAGGCGGAGCCGACCTTCGGCAATTCGCGAACCGTGGCGTGGCAGCCAACGCCCAGCATTGAAAGCGGAATGGGCGCGGCTTGGCCCGGGAGCAATGACTCGGCCGGTGGCGGCAAGTTCATAGGGACGGGACTTTCGAGCGGCCTCGCGAGGACGCCGAGACTATCTGGCGGAAACCGGTTCGACCATAATCCGGCTGGCGGCGGCATGACTGAGGCCGATCCGGGTGCCGTGAACCTGGCAGAGGATCGTCGCGGTGCCGGAGACTTTCGTCACGTAAGCGGATTCGCCAAGGCCCATTTCACGCAAGCGCTGGCAGAAGTGAGTGTCGCCCGTCAGCGAACAGACGCGTCCGGCGGCACCAGCGGAAAGCTGACACAACGGCAACGGCTGAGTGGGCGCGGCGCGGTTCATAAGAAGACACGAAGGTGATTCACTTGAGATTGAGTTTCAAGGTCGATTGCGGATCTTTCGCGTGATTACACAAAAAAACGCAGTCTCTGGACTGCGTTTATCGGGGTTGGGGTATCCGCAACTGCGGGCACGTCACTTGGCACGAGTGCCAGAGGGATTACCGGCGGCGACGCTTGAGGGCGAGTTGAGTGCCCGAGAAGCGCACCATATTTTGCAGGTGCTCGAATTCATTCGGGTCCATGTCCTTCGCATCCTTGATCGCCTGTTCGGCGCGCTGCATGGCGGCCTCAACGGCTTTCTCGTCGATTTTATCTTCGGTGATCGCGCGTTCGGCCAAGACGGAAATCTTATCGCCGGTGATTTGGGCGAAGCCGCCGCCGACCGCGAGGAACGACACCGTCGAACCCTTGGTCACGCGGAGTTCGCCGTGCTCGACTTGGGTGAGCAGCGGAATGTGCCCCGGCAAGATGCCGATTTCTCCGTCAACCGTCGGGATGACGACGGTGTCGACGGTGTCGGAATAAACCCGGGCCTCGGGGGTGACGATTTCGAGAGTGAGCATTTGGAGAGGTGTAAGAGGAGTAAGGCGGATAGTAGGAGTAAGCCTTCGAGGTTCTGGCCTCACTTCTCTCAAAGCTTACCCCTCTTAGGGCTTATTTCTTCGCGGCGGCGATGACTTCGTCGATGCCACCCTTCATGTAGAAGTCGCCCTCGGGAATGTGATCGAGTTCGCCGTCCAAAATCATCTTGAAACCGCGGACCGTCTCTTTGACGGGAACGTATTTGCCGGGTGAGCCGGTGAACACTTCGGCGACCGCGAACGGTTGCGAGAGGAAGCGCTGGATCTTACGCGCGCGATAAACGGTCTGCTTGTCCTCGGGGGAAAGCTCGTCGAGACCGAGAATGGCGATGATGTCCTGCAGATCCTTGTAGCGTTGAAGGACGCGCTGAAGTTCGCGGGCGACGCGGTAGTGCTCTTCGCCGACGATGGAAATTTCGAGCGCCTTCGAGACGGACGCGAGCGGGTCGACGGCGGGATAGATACCGAGCTCGGCGATGGAACGCTCCAACACGATGGTCGAGTCCAAGTGCGCGAAGGTGTTGGCGGGCGCGGGGTCGGTCAAATCGTCGGCAGGCACGTAGACGGCCTGCACGGAGGTGATGGAGCCCTTCTTCGTCGAAGTGATGCGCTCCTGAAGGAGGCCCATTTCGTTGGAGAGCGTGGGTTGGTAACCGACGGCAGACGGTGAGCGGCCAAGCAGCGCGGATACTTCGGAGCCGGCTTGCGAGAAGCGGAAAATATTGTCGATGAAGAGCAGCACGTCCTGGTTCTTCTCGTCACGGAAATACTCGGTCATCGCGAGCGCCGAGAGGGCGACACGCATACGCGCGCCCGGGGGCTCGTTCATTTGGCCGTAAACGAGCGCGACCTTGGACTTGCTGAGATCTTTCTGATCGATGACGCCGGCCTCGGACATTTCGTGGTAAAGATCGTTACCTTCACGGGAGCGCTCGCCGACGCCGGCGAAGACGGAGTAACCGCCGTGGGCTTTGGCGATGTTGTTGATGAGTTCGAGAATGACGACGGTCTTACCGACGCCGGCGCCACCGAAGGCTCCGGCTTTGCCGCCCTTGATGAAGGGGGCGATGAGATCGATGACCTTGATGCCTGTCTCGAGGATCGTGGCCTTTGTGTCCTGATCGGCGAGCGCGGGGGCGGGACGGTGAATCGGATATTTTTTCTCGTGCGGAACGGGGCCGCGGCCATCGACGGGCGAACCGGTGACATCGAGAATGCGGCCGAGAATGCCGTTGCCGACGGGCACCGAGATCGGGGAGCCGGTGTCGACGACTTCCATACCGCGCTTCAAGCCTTCGGAGGAAGACATGGCGATGGCGCGAGCGAGACCGCTGCCGAGATGCTGCTGCACCTCGAGCGTGAGGTTCTCCGCCTTGCCCGCGACGGTGAACGCGATGGTGAGCGCCTGGTAGATGGGCGGGATGGCGTTCTCCGCGAACTGCACGTCGACCACGGGGCCGATGACTTGGACGATTTTGCCGGTATTCATTGAGAGAGGGATTTTTTAACGACGAACGAAATTGAAGATCAGGCGGCGAACGCGGAGGCGGCGATTTCGAGGATTTCCTGCGTGATCGCGGCCTGGCGGGCCTTGTTGTATTCGAGGGAAAGTTCGCCGACGAGTTTGGTGGCGTTGTCCTTCGCCGTCTTCATGGCGACCATGCGCGAACTGTGCTCGGAGGCCTTGGCGGAGAGAACGAGTTGGTAAATGTGGCGGTTAACGTAAAACGGGAGGAGCGCCTCGAGCACTTGAGTGGCGCCGGGTTCGAAGAGCATCTCGCGATCATCATCGGCGTGCGGCACGCGGACGGTGCCGGTGTCGGCCTGCACGGTGGCGACGAACTCTTTCAAGCTGTGCAACGGAAGGACCGGGCGGACGACCGACTCTTGGATCAACGTATTCTTAAAACGCGGGTAGATGACTTCGATGGTATCGATCACCCCCTCCAAGAACTGCGAGGTCATGAACTCGGAGGCGGTCTTGACCTCGGCGAAGGCGACGCGGTCGGAGACGGTGAAGTCGGCGACCATCGCGCGCTTGGTGCGGGCGATGAACTGGGCACCCTTGCGGCCGATGACGTAGAATTTGACCGGCGTCTTGATATCCATGACCAACTTGAAAAGGTTGGAGTTGAGCGGACCGCACAGGCCTTTGTCGGTGGTGACGAGAAGCACGCCGCGGGTCTTGACCTCACGCTGGGTGAGGAACGGGTGTTGCGATTCGTCCACGCGCGAGGCGAGGGCCGCGAGCATGTCGGCCATGAGTTGGGCATAAGCGCGGCCGGCGATCGCGGCCGCCTGGGCCTTCTTCATCTTCGACGCCGCGACCAACTCCATCGCCTTGGTGATCTGGCGGGTGTTCTTGACCGACTTGATACGGCGGCGGATGTCGCGGGTGGAAGCCATGGGGGAAAAGTAGCGGGTAGGGCGTAGCGAGTAGTGAGCAGGTCTAGGAGAGATTTTTGAAATGCTCGCTAGTCGCTACTCGATGCTGGCTACAGATTATGCGGTATAGCCGGATTTCCATTCTTCGCAGGCCGCCTGGAGTTTCGCCTCGGTGTCTTTATCCAGCGCGGCTTTGGTGCGAATTTCGGTGAGGAGGGCGTCTTTGCGCGTCGTGAAGAAATTCTTCATGTCGGCGGCGGCGGCGACGACCTTCTTCGCGTCGATCGGATCGAAGAAACCTTTCTGCATCGCGA
>JBDNFZ010000011.1:0-9617 GCA_041689555.1 Opitutaceae bacterium
AACGACTTCAACACGGTCGCTTCCGGCGCCCAGCAGAAGGTTTTCCGGTTGAATGGTAATGTTACGACCAAGATTTCCGAGGTCTGGAGTCTCAATGGTGGTCTCTCCTATAGCGCTAACGATTACTACACGCGCACGGACGACTATCTCGAAGGTCAAGTCGGTGCCACGTATGTCATCAACTCTTACGTTGGGATTTCGGGATCTTACAAATACAGCAACAACAGCTCCGTTTTGCGGAGTTCAGAATTCTCGAACAGCGTGTTCAGCCTTTCGGCGAAGATCCGCTATTGATCGAGTTAGTTGATTGCCGTCCGGCTAATTTTTTGAAACGGAAGGTGGACCTGTAAGGTCCTCCCTCCGTTTTTTGTTTATGAAGATCACGACAATTTTCGCGAAAAACAACGCCCTCGCCCTCGTTATCGGGATCGCGGTGTCGTTGAGTCCGATCTTTGGGGCGGAAGCCCCCGTCAGCGGCAAACTGGACGTTCGCGCAAACTACGTGCTGCAACCTTCCGACGTGATCAAGGTGCAGGTCTTTCAAGAGGATGATTTGACGCGAGAGGTTCGCCTGTCTCAGGAATCGTCGATATCACTCCCGATGATCGGGACCATAAATCTCCAGGGTAAGACCTTGGCCGAAGCGCAGGACATGATCCGTTCACTTTATGATCGCGATTTTTTGGTCAACCCGCAGGTGACGATTACCATCCTCGACTATTCAAAGCGCAGTGTGAATGTTCTCGGCTCGGTGAACACGCCGGGGGTCGTGCTGTTTCCGCAAGAGATCGGTTTGACGCTTTTGGATGCCATCGCCCGTGCCGGAGGGTTTAGTCGCTTAGCCGATAAGAAACGGGTTAAGCTCACACGCGTGAACGCCGATGGGGAGACCAAGAATTTCACGATCAATGCCGACGAGATCATGCGAGGCGAAACCAGTGAAAGCTGGGTGCTGCTGAAGGATGATGTGATTTCCGTTCCCGAGCGCGTGCTCTGATTCTTCCGTCTTTTTATGGATTCCGGTTCTAAACAAAGCTCCAAGCAAAACCCCGGTGGTGGTGGCTATGGCTACTACAATTATGGCGGCAACTATGCCGGATATTCGGCCATCGGCTATGGCTATGGTCAGGCCGAAGGCGGATCCGCCCAGCGAAGCCTCCAAGATTATCTGCTGATCCTGCGGGAACGAATTTGGTATATCGTGGTGGTATTCTTGGTGATCTTCTCGTCGGCCCTCGCCTACACCCTGAGCCAGACGAAAATTTATCAATCCGCCACCACGATGCAGGTATTGCGCAGCGACCCGACGGTCATGAAGGTCGAGGCGGTCATAAATAATGACATCCGCTCGGCCGAAGATCTGAACACGCAGGTAAAGATCATGGAGAGTTCGGC
The DNA here is from genome assembly GCA_041689555.1 of Opitutaceae bacterium. Lineage (GTDB taxonomy): Bacteria > Verrucomicrobiota > Verrucomicrobiia > Opitutales > Opitutaceae > Tous-C4FEB. The sequence continues at coordinate 1,396 of JBDNFZ010000011.1, forward strand.
GATCATCCAAAAAGTCGCCGAGCGACTCACGGGCGATGATCTCCGTCAGTTCATGGAGCCCTACGGAGCGGGTTCTGCCGAGGTGGTCTCGCCCGCCGGAATTCTGGCCCAAAACCGGAAGATTGTCCCGCAGCGCCTGACGCTGATCATCCAAGTCGTCTATCAACACCCCAACCGCTTGGTCGCGGCCAAGGTCGCCAATCTCTTCGCCGACGAATTCATCGCCTTCAACGCCCGGGTCCGGATCGACGAGTCGATGAAGGCCGTTGAGGAGCTCAAGAACCATGCCGACGAGCAGAGCCGCAAGGTCGAGCAAATGGCGGTGAATTTGCAGGGCTATCGAGAGAAAAACAACATGGTGTCGCTCGACCAACGTAAGGACATCGTCACGGAGAAACTGAAGGCCCTTAACCTCTACGTCACCCAGACCTCGTCGCGCCTCAAGGAGGCGGAGATTCGTTGGAATCAAGTTACCGAGCAACGGGCGAAAGGCGCCAATCTTACCGAACTCCCGTTTGTCTCCAGCCAGTCGCTGATCTCGCAGCTCACCCAACAGCTCGCGGCGCAAAAAATCGTAATCGCCCAGCTGCGGGATCGCTACCGCGACCAGCACCCGAAAATGAAGGAGGCGACGAACTCCCTCGCCCAAGCCGAACGCGAGCTCGTCAAGGCGATCAATACGACCTCCGCTCAGATCGAGTCGGAATTTCTTAACAATCAACGGAGCGACAAGGAAGCGCGCGCCGCTCTCGCCCGGCAGGAGATCGAGTCTCTGGACCTCGACCGCGCGGCGGTGGAATACTCCAATCAGGAACGAAGCTACAAGATCAACGAGCAGATCCTGCAAAACATCATGTCCCGCTCCCGCGAGACGACGATGACGAGCACGATCGAGACCCAGAATGCCCGCATCGTCGACCGCGCGGCCCCCGGCAACAAACCGGTTTCACCCAACGTGCCGTTGAACCTTGGTCTCGGTTTGGTCGGCGGTCTCGGTCTCGGCCTCGCATTCGCCTTTTTCGTCGCGTTCATCGACGACCGGGTGAAGAGCTCTTTCGACATCGAGTCCGTCGTCGGTCTGCCGCTGATCGGAATTATTCCGGCAATCAAGCGCATGGACCAGCCCGACAAGGCGCAGGTCGTGGTCAACAACGGAGACCGCCAGGTGGCGGAGGCCTTTTTGACCTTGCACTCCAGCCTGCGCCTCAAGGACGAGAGCAAGAGCGCCAAGGCCATCTTGATCACCAGCACGATTCCCGGCGAGGGCAAGTCCTTCACCACCACGAATCTCGCGCTCACGTTTGCCGCTCACGGAGAACGGGTGGTGATCGTCGATTGCGACCTCAGAAAACCGAACATCCACAAGTCGTTTCGCCGCGAGAACCTCAAGGGCGTGATCGATATCTGCTCGGGTTCGGCCACCATCGACGACGTCGTGATTAAGGGGATCCATCCCAATCTCGACGTGATTGCGGCGGGTGGTCGGGCCAAGAACCCGACCCATATTCTCAACAGCAAGAATTTTGAGCAGATGATCTCGGACCTGAAGAGCCGCTACGACCGCGTCTTCGTCGATACGCCTCCGCTGGCGGCGGTGAGCGATGCGTTGATCATTTTGCCGCTGATGGACGGATCCATATTCACGATCTTCTTCAACAAGGTGCGCCGGAAAGCGGCGCAGTTTAGCGCGAAGAAGCTGCTCGATGCCAACGTGCCCAACTTCGGTGCCGTGCTCAACGGGTTGAATCTCGCCGTGTCGGGTTACTACTACGCCCAGTATTACGACAAGTCCTACAAGGATTATTACGTCGTGATGGCCAAAGAAGACGGCGAAAAATGAGATTTCCCGCGAAGGGCGCGGCCAAATCCGCCCCGCCGCCGCAGCACCCTCCGAGGCTCTGGCCTAGCGTGCGGCGGCCCGGCGCAACCGGTCGTTGATCGCGTCAGCCGCCCCGTCGCCCGTCGCCGATTCGACGTGGATTCGGCGGTAACCGGCGACGTCTAGGGCGCGGAGCTTGGCGAACAGGCGTCGGCCGACGCCGCGCAGATCGCCGCGCGCATCAAGCCAGAAGATATTCTTGGCCAGGCGGCCGGCAGGTTTGGCGATGAAGAGCCAGGCCTCATCGGGTTTGCCGCGCGCGATCAAGGATGCGGAAAAACGGCGGTGGAGCGTGAGGGAGGTGCGAGGGCTGTAGTGCCGCTTGAAAAGCCCGGGAGCAATGCGCGCTCCGGGCCGAGCAAGGACGCGCTCGGGTAAGAGGACGGGACGACCAAGGACGCGGCTCAGTTCGGCGCGCGAAATCGCACCTGGCCGAATCAGCCGTGGGCGGGAGGGATCTCGTAGGTCGACGATGGTGGACTCGAGACCGATGCGCGCGGGGCCGCCGTCAAGAATATGGCCGATTCTTGCGCCCAAACTCGCGTGCACATGGGCCGCCGTTGTCGGGCTGATGTAGCCAAACGGATTGGCGCTGGGTGCCGCCAAGGGCCGCCCGGTCAGCTTTAACAGGCGACGAAACAAGGGATGAGCCGGCATCCGCACGGCGACACTGGGCAAACCGGCGGAGACCAGTGCGGGCACGATCCCGGTCCTAGGGAGAACCAAGGTAAGCGGACCCGGCCAGAAGGCCTTCGCGAGGGTCAACGCGGGCTGATTGGGCACGGCGATTTTCGCGAGATCCGCCAGTTCGGCGATATGGACGATCAGCGGATCGGAAGCAGGCCGACCCTTCGCCACGAAGATTTTTCGGCAGGCGCGGGCGTTCAGGGCATCGGCTGCCAGCCCATAGACGGTTTCAGTCGGAACACCGACGAGGTGCCCGGCGCGCAAGCGATCCGCGAGAAAACGCAGATTGCCCGCGGTGCCAGGCAGGATGCTTGCAATCGGCTTTCGCGCCATGGCATGAAAAAGCCGGAGTGATGGACTCCGGCCGTGATGGGGACAAACGATCGCTCCGCTTACTTCGCGAGGAGCATATTCCGAGAGTGTTTCAACGTCCGGGTGATCGCACGCTGATGCTTGGCGGAAAGATGGGTGTATTTGCGCGGAAGGATCTTGCCGGTATCGGTCACGAAATGACGCATGACTTCGGGCGTGGTGAAAGGAATCTCGGCCGGGGTGAGGGTGCGGGTCGTGGTCTCGGTGGTGCTCATAACAGTAATTTGAAAGGGTGAGCGTTAGCGGTGAAGGGGCCTTGTCAACGGCACATTTTGGAGTGGAAATGGGACGAGATTGGGCGGAATTTGATGAGGCATAGGCGCGGTCCCCGTAGCTCAAATGGATAGAGCAAGCGTTTCCTAAACGCTGGATTCCGGTTCAATTCCGGACGGGGGCACCATTTTGTCATCGTTTTCGACCGAAGTGCGCCGGCTTAAATCAGCTCGCCAGCGTGGCTTCGACGCCCCCGGTTTGACGCCGATCAGCGGGCGCGGACGATCAGGCTTGGGAAACGCCGGCCCGGCGGCGGAGATTGTCGCAGACGATGGCGGCGGCGACGCCGGCGTTGAGCGACTCGGCGGTGCCGTAGCGTGGGATGGTGATGCGGCGCGTAACATGGACGGCGACGGCGGGTGAGAGTCCGCGGCCCTCGCCGCCGATGACGATGACGGCGTCGCGCAGGGCCGGCAAAAAGTGGACGTCTTCGCCGGCCAGATCGCAGCCGAGCACGGGGGTGCCTGGGGCAAGCCCGGCGAGGGCGGCGGCGAGATCGGCGGTGTGCGCGGGGACGCGGGCGAAGGAGCCCATGCTGGCGTTGATGACCTTTTGGGAAAACAGATCGGCGCAGTCGGGCGAAAGCACGACGCGGTCGAGGGCGAACCAGTCGGCGATGCGGAGGAGCGTGCCGACGTTGCCGGCATCCTGCACACCGTCGAGGGCGAGGGTGAGGCCGCGGTCGAGGGTGCCGGGGGCGAGGAGAGTGCGCGTGAGCGGACCCACGGCGAGGACGGAGGACGGCGTGGGGAAGTGGCTGGCGCGGGCCATCTCCCCGGGGGTGAGCGCGATGAAACGCGGAAGGGTGCCGGAGGGCGGACTGAAGTCCGCCCTACTCCAGGCGGGAGTGGCGTAGATTTCGGTGAAGGGGAATTTGGCGGCGAGGAGTTCCGCGACGACTTTTTCGCCTTCGACCACGAAGAGGCCGAGGGACTCGCGGTGCTTTTTCTCCTTCAAGGAGCGGAGGCGCTGGAGATCGGCTTTGGTGGGCATCGCGACCGGAGGATGGCGGCGGGCGGGGGCGCGGCTCAAGCGCGGGTTTGGCGCTTTTCAAGCGAATGGCGGGCGCTACGGTCGCGCGATGAAACGTCTGCTCCCCACCTTGGTCCTTGCGTTTACCCTGGCCGTGATATTGGCGCCGTTTGCCTTCGCGGCGGTGGGGCCGACGGCGGCCCAACCGGCGGACCGTTCGCCGGTGGCGCCGGTTGTGGGTGCGATCTCGACGGTCACGGGCATGGCGATCTCGCCGTTGCTCGGCACGGGGGCCTACGGCGCCTACCAGTGGTGGAGCGCGAAGGACGAGGCGGCGCGCGCGACGCTGCCGTGGTTTGCGCATTGGAGCTTTTTCGGCCCGGCCCTGCTGATCGTGGGCGCGTGCGCGGCGAAGGACGCCTTTGGGACGTTGTTGCCGCCGGGGTTTAAGAAGCCGCTCGATGTGCTGGAGACGATCGAGAACAAGGCGACGGGCCTCGTCGCGGCGGGAGCGGTGGTGCCGTTCACGATGGCGGCGGTTTCCAAAATGATGGTGGCCGCGCAGGCGAACGGGGAACCCGGCGGGCTCGTTTCGAGCGGACTGGCGATGCTGCACGTCGGGGCGATCGATTTTTCGTGGCTGCTCAATCTCCTCACGGTGCCCTTCGGGTTGGCGATGTTCGCCGTGGTGTGGATGGCGTCGCACGCGATCAACGTGCTGATCCTGTTGAGCCCGTGGGGCGCGATCGACGCGGCGCTGAAGGCCGCGCGCACGGCGCTACTCGGGCTGCTCACGGTGACGGCGATGCTTAATCCCTGGGTGGGCGCGGCGCTTTCGCTGGTGGTGATCCTGATCGCCTGGCTCGTGGCGGGCTGGGCCTTCCGGCTGACCTGTTTCGGCTCGGTGTTCTGCTGGGATTTCTTCACGGTGCGGCGGGCGCGGTTCTCGCCGAAGGAAAACGACAACCGGATGTTTGCCGGCGGTAATCTCCCCGGCGTGCCGCCGCGCACCTACGGCCGGCTCGTGTTGCGGACGGCGGGCGGGCTGGAGTTTTATTATCGCCCGTGGCTCGTGTTGCCCGAGCGCAGCGCGGTGGTGGAGGCCGATAAGGCGCGGCTCACGGTGGGCAAGGGGTTGTTTTTCTCGAGCATCACGGCAAACGAGCGCGACACGCTCTTCCTCCTGCCGCCGCGTTATCACGGGCACGAGGAGACGCTCGTGCGCGCCTATCTGTTCGGCGGCGGCGTGCGCGACGCGGGGCTGCGCAAGGCGTGGAGCGTGCTCAAGGAATTATTCGGCGGCTCGGCCGCGCGAACGCAGGTGGTGTGATAGGCTGACACCGTGGAAATCGCCCGCGTCGCGCTCAGGTGGGTGCTGGCGCTGTTTTTCTTCGCGGCGGGGCTGAATCATTTTCGCGCTCCGGAAGTTTATCTGGGCATGATGCCGCCGTGGCTGCCGTGGCCGGTGGCGATGAATGCGATCAGCGGCGCGGCGGAAGCGCTCGGCGGCATCGGGCTGCTGGTGGCGGCGACGCGGCGGCTCGCGGCCTGGGCCTTGATCGCGCTGCTGATCGCCGTGTTTCCGGCGAACGTGCACGTGGCTTTGCAGGGGCAAATGCCGGGGTTCGCCTTCTCGCCGGCCGTGTTGTGGGCGCGGCTGCCGTTGCAGGCCGTGCTCATGGCGGCGGTGTGGTGGGTGGCGCGGGCGAAGCCGCGGGGCGGGGCGGCCGGAGAACCGTGCGCCGGGTAGGAGCAAATCTATTTGCGATGTCGGGGGCGTCTTTGCGGGCACCGGATCGCAAATAAATTTGCTCCTACGGGCGGAGGAAAATGCGGGGTTTTGAAGCGACGGTCCGGGGGAAGGGCACACCCCAGAGGGCGGCGACCTCTTGGGCGGCGGGGTTGCCGCCGGGCACAAGGTGTTTGAAGACGTCGTCGAAGCGGAGGCTGCACTGGAGCCGGCGCTGGCCCTTCGAGTCGATCTTGGGGTTCACGACGATGACGGACTGCGTGAAGGGCGGGGCGTTTTTGATTTTTTGCGCGGCGGCGCGGGCCTCGGCGGGGGTGAGGGCTTTGTCCTTGATGACGGCGTCGAGGCGTCGCAGATCGGCGAGGGTGACGGATCCCCAGAGTTTTTTCCACACAGCGGGATCGATGCGCGGGGCGATGAGGTTCACGAAGCGTTTCTCGTCGCCCTCCTGACGCCAAAAGCCGACGACGAGAATGAAGGGCTCGTCGATTTTGATCTGGCGGAGGGCGTCGCCGAGATCGACCGGCGTGCCGTATTTGGCGGCCTTGGGATTCACGGGAATGCCGCCGTGAAGTTTGTTGGCCGATGCGGGGATGTCCCATTTCTGCGTATAGCTCGTGGGTTTGTAGCCGTCGAAGAACGTGTCGCGGACCCAGGTCTCGAGGACGAGTCCGTGCTGCTGGACTTCTTGGGCCGACGCGAGTGCGGCGGTGACGAAGGCCGAGAGGACGAAGGCCGCAAAAAATCGCAGCCGGCGGAAAAAAGCGTAGCGCGCGCGCCTCATGGCGCGGGAGCGGCGAGGAGCGCGCGCACCTCGGCCGCGAGCGGGGCGGAGGTGCGGCGGGCGAGGCGGTAGGTGGTGGTGGCGGCGGTGCGCTCGCCGGGGCGCAGGGTGACGAGCGGGCCGAGCGTCTCGAGTTCCACGTAGGGCACGGGATCGGTGTTGGTATAAACTTCGACGCTGCAACCGCCGTGGGTGTAGTCGGCGCCGGCGACCCGGGGAATGTGGAGGCGGAGGAGGGTGCGCTCCCCGGCCCAGACGATGTCAGAGCCGTCGTTGCCGGTTTTGTGGGAGCCGGCGGGATTGCGGGTGAGGCGCACCCAGTCGGCTTCGCGTTGGAGGAAATTCTCCGGGCCCTTCCACGGCCCGGCGAAACCGCCGGGGAAAATCGAGTGCGCCGGCACGGGCATGAAGACGGCGACGGGATCGCGGAGCTGGGCGATCACCCACACCGCGACCGCCTGCGGCGCGCCGGAGATTTTTTCGTAGGTCGTCGCGATGCGCATCACGGGTGCGGCGGGATCGAGGACGATGCGGCGCACGGTGCGGAGGCCGAGGCGCGGGCTGACGGGCGAAGTGAGCGTGACGGAGCGGTCGGCGTTGACACGGGCCTCGAGCGGCGCGGTGTCGAAGACGTCGGGCGGGGGCCAGTTCCAGACGGATTGCGGGGCGGGCCAGGTTTTGTCGCCGCCGAAGCTGCCGTGCGCGACTTTCCACGGTTCGGCGGGCATGGGCTGGCCGGCGAGTTTATCGTTTTCCCAGAACGGGCCTTCGGCGTCGTCGAGGAAGCGGAACTGCATGACGCGACCGACCGAAGGGACGACGACGACCTCGACGGTGGCGTTGCGGATGATGATCGCGTCGGTCCAGCCGCGGTGATTTTGCGCGGTGGCGACGGTGACGGTGGGCATCGACGCCGACGCGACGACGAAACCGAGGTGAGCGAAAGCGAGTGCGGCCAGAGGCAGAGGGAAACGCATGGCCCTACGCTAGGCCGCGCGGGGCGGCGGGCACAAGCGCGCGGGCGGCGGTGCGGGCGAGGGTGAGCCAAGAAACGTGACCGCAGGCTACGTAAAAAATGGCGTTGCGACGGAGCCGTGGCCTACGGTGCGCGACTGCCATGAAGACGATACCCCTCGGAATGCGTTTGGTTCTGTGGTTGGCGGCCCTGTTGACGTCGGCGCTGGCCGAGGCCCCGCAGCCCAATATCATTTTCATTCTCGCCGACGATCTTGGCTACGGCGATCTCGGCTCCTACGGGCAGAAACTCATCCGCACGCCGCACCTCGACCGGATGGCCGCCGAGGGGATGCGGTTCACCCAGTTCTACGCGGGCAGCACGGTCTGCGCGCCCTCGCGCAGCGTCTTGATGACGGGCCAGCACCTCGGCCGGACGCGCGTGCGCGGGAACGCCGGGGCGCTCGGCGCTGCGCAATCGTTGCAGGCGGACGATGTCACTGTCGCCCGGGTGCTGAAACAGGCGGGCTACGCGACGGGCTTGGTCGGCA
>JBDNFZ010000012.1:0-2819 GCA_041689555.1 Opitutaceae bacterium
CGAGCTGGGCCAGCTGCCGTAGGACCTGCTCGCGCTGGGCGTGAAGGGATTTCATCGGCGCCACTATGTTTATAGACTAGACATATTACAACCCAAACTACCCCACACTTTCGACAAGGTCAGATTTCAGTCACACACCCGATCAATCGATCCGAGTGAGTATCGAACGAGGTGCGCGCGGGTAACGGGGGACGGCGGGAGGAGTTGCCGGACGAACGACTCGACAGGTGCGACGTGCGGGGGGCGGAATCGGGCCCGACGCGGTGGCGCGGAAAGCGCGGTTAGTCCAAGCGGCGCACAGCGACGAAGAAGGTGCCGCGGGATTCGCTGGAGGGCTCGTGCGTCAGCCACGTTTGCAGGAGGGATTCGCCGACGGGCAGATCGAGGGTCAGCGAGACGGCGGTGGCGTCGGCGGATACGGCCGTGGAGATGGACTAGCGGTCGCCGACCTTGAGACGGGCGTGCGTCGGCCAAGCCCGGCCGGCACACAAACCGATGAGGGTTGCGATAGGACCTGCGGGTGAAATTCCGCCGAACTTGTGACCAAGGCTCTTGACCGGCGGGAGGGAGTCGCTTCCGTTTCATTTCTTCTTCCCCCCCATGAACGACCAGTCCTCCCCACGCCGCGCCTCGAATACACGGGCGCGTTTTTGATTCTCCGCCTGTTTCTCGGGCTCCGCACTTTGCTGGCGGGCCTGGAAAAGTTCGAGTCCGGCGGCACTTATTCGTTTGTCGCCTACTATCAAAACATGGGTCGCATGGCCGGCGGTATCACGGGCGCGTCCTTCTTGCCGCTTTGGGCTACGAAGAATTTCGCCCACGCGCTCGGCTACCTGCTTATTCTCGGCGGCGTCGCGCTTTTGCTGGGCGTTAAGACCCGGCTGACGCTCTTTTTGACGGGGCTGCTCTACGTCGGTCTCTCCTTCGGCCTCATGGCGGTGCAGGAGGCTGAGGGCGTATCGTGGCTTGCGACGCAGATCGCGCTCTTCGTCGCCGCCCTCGTGTTGGTGCGACACAACCGCTTCGCGCTTTGGTCCGACAAATTCTAGGCCCGATCTTCCACGCCATGTCCGATTCCCCGCTTTCGCCCCTCCCGCTCAGCCGCCGGGATTTCCTCGCAACGAGCGCCAAGCTCGGCGCAGCCGTGCTGGCCGCTCCTTATATTATGCGCGGCGCGACAGCGTCGGCTGGCGGCAGCCAGACGGTCAACGTCGCGCTCATCGGCTGCGGCGAGCAAGGCCGTATCCTGATCAACGCATCGCTCAAGATTCCCGGCATCCGCTACAAGGCCGTGTGCGATATCTGGGGCTTCAACCGCACCTACGCCGAGCGACTCCTCGGGAAATTCGGCCATGAGGCCAAGCCGTTTGAAGACTATCGCGAAATGCTCGCGTCCACCCCCGATCTCGACGCCGTCATCATCGCCACGCCGGATTTCCTGCACGCCGAACACACGGTCGCCGCGTTTAAGGCCGGCAAGCACGTCTATTGCGAGAAGCTGATGTCCAACACCGTCGAGGGCGCCCGCTCGATGGTCGTCGCCGCCCGTGAGTCCAAGAAGCTCCTCCAACTCGGCCACCAGCGCCGCAGCAACCCGCGCTATCAGCACGCCCGCGAAAAGATCGTCACCGGGAATCGGCTGCTCGGCCGCGTCACCAATATCACCGGCCAGTGGCACCGCGCCGTTTCCGCCGACTACGGTTTCCCCGCGAATCATGGAATCTCCGAGGCGAAGCTCAACCAATTCGGTTTCGCCAACATGCACGAGTTCCGGAACTGGCGTTGGTTCAAACGCTATTCCGGCGGACCCATGTCCGACCTCGGCGCGCACCAAGTCGACGTCTACAACTGGATGCTCGGGGTCAATCCCCGCTCCTGCATGGCCAGCGGCGGCGTCGATTATTACAAGTCGCACGAGTGGTATGACAACGCGTTCGCCATCTTCGAGTATCCGACCAAGGAGGGCCTTGTGCGCGCCACTTACGATGTGCTCACCACCACGAGCGCCGGCGGCGGTTATCACGAATATTTCATGGGCGACGAGGGTGCCCTCAAGATGTCCGAGAATCCCAAATACACCAAACTCTACCGCGAAGCCCGCGCCCCCGAGTGGGATCAATGGGCAGCGCTGGGCGTCGTCGCCAGCCCGCTCTCCGGCGAGGGCGCCCCGGCGGCCGTGAAGCCGTGGGAAAAGGTCGGCGTGAAAAAACTCGGCGGCCCCTCCAAGGGCACCGTCGACGTCCGCGAGACCGCCGCGCTCTCCGCGTGGGACATTCCCGTCACCCTCGACAAGGCCATCCATCAGCCGCACCTGGAGAATTTCTTCGACGCCGTCCGCAAGGGCACGCCGCTGAACTGCCCCGGAGAATCCGCCTTCGCCACCGCCGTCACCATCCTCAAGATCAACGATTCCATCGCCGCTCAGAAAACGCTCGCCTTCGCTCCTTCCGACTTCATCGCCTGATTACCCGCCACCCCATGTTTACTCCCATGATTCGCTCCCGCCTCGCCCTGCCGCTCGCGCTCCTCGCGCTCGCCGGCGCCGTCCACGCCCAAGTCCCGCTCGAGCTCGACCTGCCCAAGCCGCTCTTCGCGGGCACCCCGCGCCCGATCTCGCTGCCCAACCTTGAGAAACCCCGCGTCGGCAAGCGTCCCGACCTGGTGGTGCCAACCGGCACCGTCAACCTCTCGAAGGGCATGCCTGTCACGAGCAGCGACTCCCTTCCCGTCATCGGCGAACTCACCTTCATCACCGACGGTGACAAGTCCGGCACCGACGGCACCTACGTCGAGCTCGGGCCGACGCCCCAATGGGTGCA
>JBDNFZ010000013.1:0-1470 GCA_041689555.1 Opitutaceae bacterium
GGGCTTGGGAAACGGGCGGGGTTTTCGGAGGTAGCCAAGGCTGACAGGCCATTTCTTTGACGATGCCGTCGCAGAGGTCGATCTGGTTTTTTCGCAGGGTGCCGTCACCTCCAGCGGGAACTCCGAACCGTCTTTTCGCCGGTGAGTCACTTCGAAGACGGCCCGACCGTCCCTCGTGATCGCGCGGATGCGCTCGGGCGCCAGCCGCGCCGACTCCGGGGTATCGAGGTCGCCGATCATCAGCTTGAGAGTTCCCCGCGCGGGGAGCCATGAATGGTCGCGGCAAGTTCGTTGGCATCGAGGATGCGGCCGGCGTCGGCTGGATCGACCGAAACTAGAAACACCGCGTTGGGCTCGCCTTCGAAAAGCCTGCGGTAGCGCCACTCGATCTCGCGCAAGTTGGCCTCGGAATGTTTCCGCGCCACTCCTTCGGTGCGCGACCCGTCCGTCACGGACTCCTTGCCGGGGGCATCCTCAGGAGGAGCAGGTGTGTTATTCATTACGTCACTGAGCGAAATCAGCGCGCGTCTTTGCGAGTCACGCACCAAACAGCGCCTGTCAACCTACCGTTTAACCCGCGAGGATCGCGTCGAGGATCGCCTTCGTTCCGTAGCGCACCGCGTCGGTTGCAGGCAGGCCGGTGGCTTTTTCCGTCGCCGCGATTTCGGCGCGCGCGGTTGCGTCGTCGAGACCCCAGGTGTTGAGGGCGACGCCCATCACCTTGGCGGACGGGAGTGCGCCTGCGGCCGTGGTCACCAGCTCGTAGAATTTCACCACGTCCGCGAGCGGCGGGATCGCGATGTGGGGAAATGCGTGGAGGGTCTTCATCCCGGCCTTGTGCACGAGCACGAGGTGCGTCGGCTGCGTGCCGCGCAACAACGGCAGCGTTGCCGTCGAGGCGGGATTCAACATCGAGCCCTGCCCCTCGACCCAGAGAACGTCGTTCAACGGCCCGGCGCGCATCAGCTCCGCCTCGACCGCACCGCTCGCGTAGTCCACGCGCACCGCGTCGAGACACATCCCCGAACCGCAGATCATCATCCCCGTCTGCCCTGTGCCGATGAACGCCGAGCGCACTCCCCGCGCCCTCGCCTCGCGGTCGAACTCCAGCGCCGCCGTCATCTTCCCGATGTTCATATCGGTGCCGACAAAGAGCACGCGCTTGCATGCCAGATTTCGCGCCGCCGCCGATCCCGGTTTCAACCCCGCCGGTTCCCGCCGCATGTCCCACACATAAACCCCGGGCCGCACCGCCGCGGCGATCGTCGGGTCCGAAATCAGCGGCGTATGGCAGCCGTTCCAGAGCGAAACGCCACCTTGAATCGCGGTCCGCAAGTCGCCCCACCATTCCTCGCGCACGATCCCGCCGCTCGGCGAAATCCCGATGGCGAGCGCCTCGGGACGGCTCGCGAGCGCCTCGGCCGCACTGGCCACGACCTTGATGTCCGGCAGTTCCGGCATTTGGCTCAC
>JBDNFZ010000014.1:0-2884 GCA_041689555.1 Opitutaceae bacterium
ACCTCGACCCGATCTGTCCCGGCGCGCGGAAAAACTTCGGCGGAGCGACTCAATCCGGCGTTGCCTGACCTAAAATTGTGAAAAACCCGGGCGCAACCGGCAGCGAGGTCGCGGCTGCCCGGGATCGAGGCTCGAGTTCGTAGTCCCGGCTTCAGCCGGTCCGGGGGATTTCGGATTCCGGCTGAAGCCAGGACTACGAACTCTGAGACGAACCGACCTTGCTGCCGGTTGCCCCGATCCGGCCCACGGCTTTCCGGTTTAGGTTTGCAACTCGCGGAACCCGTAGGCCGCGAGCTCGCTCGCGCTCAAACAGCGCTGAACCCGTAGGCCGCGAGCTCGCTCGCGCTCAAACAGCGCTGAACCCGTAGGCCGCGAGCTCGCTCGCGCTCAAACAGCGCCTGCGAGCTGGCAGCCTACACTTACGGAACCAAACCGGAAAGTCGTCCGCTCCGGCGCGGGCGCAGGAGAATCGAGTTGCCCACGGGCGTGGGTTGGGGCGTATCTTTTCGGCGTAATCCTCGTCTCCTCTTCTTTCCCCCAACCATGAAAAAACGCCTTCTTCTCGCCACCACCTGTCTCGCCCTTGCCTTCGCGCCCATCGGCCGCGCCGAAGACGCCAAACCCAAGCCCGCTGCGGGCGAGGAAAAGCACACCGAGCTCGGTGATCGTATGGAAAAGCTCAACGGCGCCTACCGCCGGCTGAAGCGCCAGATCGCCGATCCCGCCAAGAACGAGTCTTCACTCGCGCTCATCGCCACGATCAAGACCCAGACCGAGGCTTCGCTGGCCTATAAACCGGAGTTTACGGCGGAGCAGCCGGTGGCCGAGCAGGCCAAATTCGTCGAACGCTACCAAGCCGAGATGAAGAAAATGATCGAGCTGGTCGGCAAACTCGAGACGTCCGTCAAGGCCGGCAAGAATGAAGAGGCGGCGAAAGCGATCGCCGATCTGGACGCCCAGCAGAAGTCCTCGCATAAGGAATTCCGCAAGCCCAAGCCGAAAGCTTGAGGAGGCGTGAGGCGTGAGGGCAGAGGCGTGGGGCGTGGGGCCGGCGTGAGGCGTGAGGCGTGAGGCGTGAGGCGTGAGGCGTGAGGCGTGAGGCGTGAGGCGTGAGGCGCCGCGTCTCGCTCAAGTAGGCAGCCGGGCGAAGTTCGCCCGGCTTTTTTGTGTCCGAAGCGTCTTCGGTTTTGCTGAACGAATTCCGTTGTAGCCGGCCTCGCCGAGGCCGGAGGCGGACCGGGGTCGCCGACCCCGGCTACAGTAACGCCTCACACCAATGGCCGGTTGTAGCCGGCCTCGCCGAGGCCGGAGGCGGACCGGGGTCGCCGACCCCGGCTACAGTAACGCCTCACGCCAATGGCCAGTTGTAGCCGGCCTCGCCGAGGCCGGAGGCGGACCGGGGTCGCCGACCCCGGATACAATAACGCCTCACACCAATGGCCGGTTGTAGCCGGCCTCGCCGAGGCCGGAGGCGGATCGGGGTCGACGACCCCGGCTACAATAACGCCTCACACCGACAGCCAGTGAGAATCAGACTTTCTCGGGTAGCATCGGGACTTCCGGGCCCGATCGGATTTGCCGGATGTTACGCCTTGAGCCGGGCCCGGAGGTCCCGGCTCTACCTGCGATACCCGAAAGTCTAAAAAAATTAGGTGCCGTTGGTCTAAGCATACCGAGTATGCTCCATTCGGGTGCGATGCCGCCGTTCCGAACATAAAAGGGGCGGGCCGAAGCCCGCCCCGGAAGGGAACGATCGTGTGTGGCCGCGCGATCAGAACTCCAGCGAGGCGCTCAGGCGCATCACGCGGGGCCGGTAGAATGTGATCTGGCGGCGCTCCGTCGTCGTGCCGTTGGGGAGGGCATACCTGACGCGGGTCTCGTCCTTCACGTCGCCGAGGAGATTATCGATCGTGAAGTTGAACCGCCAAGTCTGGGGGCCCGTTTTATAACGATAGCCGAGGCCGGCGCGGATATCCCAGCGCGTGCCGGTGTCGGGGGTGCGGAGGGTGTTCACGTTGGTATTCCCGCCGCCGAAATCCACGGCGGTCGGGCGCGTGCCGGTGTAGATGGCGCCGCCGCGCACGCTCACGTCCTTCAATGGGCCTTGGGTAAACTGGTAGTTGCTGAAGAACGAGGCGGTCTGTTTCGGCCCGAGGTCCAGGGATTTGCCGACGATGCTCTGGCGGTTCCAAGTCGAGGCCCGCTTCGGGTCGGAGAAATTGTCGCGGCCGAGCTCGAGCAGCCAGGCGTCGTATTCGGTGCCGTAGTTCACGCGGTCGTTGAGGTCGACGGCGTCCACGAGGGAAAAGCCGTCGGAGACCTCTTTCACGATATAGGCGTAGTTGGCGGTGATCTGCCAATTGGGGAGGAGGGAGAAGATGAGCTGGGTGTCCACGCCCTTGGATTCCTCCTGGTAGGAGACGTCGGAGCCGCGGCCCCGGTTGACGTTGTTGGCGGCGGCGGCGCCATAGTCGATGGGCGCGGCGGTGAGGGTGTCGCGGAAGGCGGCCTCGATGGCGGCGCGCTCGGTGACGTTGCCGGCGAGGCCGGCGTAGTTGACGAGGAAGTAGCCGGCGCCGACGGATTGGCCGAGGTCGTTGACCGTATTGCCCGCGTAGCCGGCGGGGAAATACTGGGTGCGGATGCGGGTGGTGGCGACCAGCCCGGCCACCAGAGCAATGACCATGATAAGGTTGGACAGCGTGCGGTGCCGGGTGAAATAGGCCAGCACTCCCTTGCCCGGTTGAAGCAGCGCGGCCATGCGTCAGCCCCCGACCGGCTGTTCAAGCCGCCGGATGACCAGTGCAGGCACCTGATCCTGCGCCAGTTGGTCCAGCAGCCGGGCCTTCGCTTCGGCGGGCATCGCGGCATCGGCCTTGACATC
>JBDNFZ010000015.1:0-9462 GCA_041689555.1 Opitutaceae bacterium
CGCATGCCGTGTTTCTCAAACAGCTTGACCGTGTGGTCGCGGAACCGCGCGAGGAGCTTGTCGAGGTTGCCCGGCGTGGCGGTGTAGATACGGAGTTCGTAAACCGGTTCGTCGGCGGCGCGGAGGGCGGTCGAACCGAGAGAGACGAGAGCAAGGAGGGGCAGAAGCCGGAGCAGGGGGAATTTCATAGGAAAAAGGAAAGACGGTAGTCGTGGCTTAACGTTGCGGGAGTTCGGTCACGTCAATTCGACCAGAAGCCGCCCGAGGGTTTGTCGGCGCCGGCGCCGACGAGTTCGCCCGCTTCGGCGGAGGCCTCCTCGGGCGGGAGCTCCTCCATGGGCGCGAAACGCTCGGAGGTGAACCCGAGTTCCTGTTTCCCTTGGTGGAACGGGTCGGGCGGGTTGGTCAGCTCGGAGAGCAGGAGCCCTACGGTGGCGGTGTCGCCGCCCTTCACGATCTTCTCCCGGCCGAGGAAGACCTCGCGGATCGTGTAGGTGTTGCCCTTGACCGGGAGCTGTTTGTAGAGCGCGCGGATGAAAGCGGAGAACGTGTCGTTGATGCAGACGACTTTCTGGCCTTTGACCATAGGCGGTCAGTGGAAAGGAGGTTCGGGCAAACTGCAAAAGGAGAAATACCGCGGGGTTTTTTCTCTTCCACCGTCGCGGATTGGCGATTGCGGCCGGGCATTTTCTGCCTCTCGTCCTTCGATGCGTCGTCTTTCTTCGACCCAAAACCCATGAACGCCGAAACTCCCCCCGCCGCGCCTGCGGCCAAGACCAATAGAATCGTCTCGGCGAATCCCGCCGACCGCTACTCCAACGCCGGTGCTACGCCCGACGCCTGGCAAGAATGCGCCCGCCTCGACTATGGCTCCGACCGTAGCTTCGCGTGGACCGTCCGCGAGCAAGTGATCGCCACCCCGCCCGACGCCTACGCGCGCGCCGAGGAAAAGCTCCTCAAATCGCTCGCCACTCCCGGCCGCACCGAGGCCGGCCTCGCGTTCATCTGCCAGATGCTCGCGATGGTCGCTTCCGCCAAGAGCGTCCCCGCGCTCGCGCCGTTGCTCAAAGACGCCAAGACCACCGAGGCCGCACGCTACGCCCTCGAGCGCGTCCCCGGTCCCGAAGCCGACGCCGCGCTGCGCGCTGCGCTCGCCTCCCTCTCCGGTCCGGCCAAAGCCGGTCTGATCGGCAGTATCGGCGTGCGCAAAGACGCCGCCGCGAAAGCCGCCCTCGACGCCATCAAGGACTCCGCCACCGAGCCCGCCATCGTCCGTGACGCCGCCACCCGCGCCCTCGCCCGCCTCGCCAACGCCTAACCTCCCCGCGCCATGAATTCTCCCCTTTCCCTACCCGCCCTCAGCCCGATCAGCCGCCGCGATTTTCTTAAAAAATCGTCGCTCGCCGGCGCCCTCGTCGCGGCCCCGTTTATTTTGCCCTCCGGCCTCCGCGGGCAAAACGCGCCGAGCAAGAAAATCACCGTCGGCATCGTCGGCTGCGGCAACATCGCCGACGGCCACTACGGCCCGCTCCTGGGTTCACCCGAATCGATCCGCGTCGTCGCGGTCTGCGACGTCGACCGCACGCGCCGCGACTCCGCCGCCGCGCGCGTGAACAAGGACTACGACAACAAGGACTGCCAGGTCTTCGGCGATTTCCGCGAACTCAACCGCCGCCCCGATATCGACGCCATTTTCGTCTGCACCCCGGACCACTGGCACGCGGTCATCTCGATCGACGCGATGCGCAACGGCAAGGACGTCTACTGCGAGAAGCCGCTCACCCTCACCATCGCCGAGGGCCGTGCGATGGTCGAAGCCGCCCGCAAATATGACCGCGTCTGCCAACACGGCACCCAGCACCGCTCGATGAAACGGTTCCACGACGTCGCGGAATACGTCCGCAACCAAGGCCTCGGCAAACTCGAGCGCATCGACTGCTTCATCCCCGGCAACAACCGCCAGTGCGGCGCCACTTGGAAACCCGAACCCGTGCCCGCGAATCTCGATTGGGATATGTGGCTCGGCCCCTGCCCGTGGCGCCCCTACACCTCCACCGGTTGCCATTATAATTTCCGCTTCATCGCCGAGAGCGCCTACGGCCAGGTCACCAACTGGGGCGCGCACTACCTCGACATCGGCCAGTGGGCGCTCGACATGGACGGCAGCGGCCCCGTCGAGGTCGACGGCCACGGCGAATTCCCCAGCAGCGGCCTTTTCACCAACGCGACGAAGGTCGATTTCACCGTGCGCTACGCCAACGGCACCGCGATGACCTGTCGCACCCGCTACGAAGGCGGAGGCACGGTGCGCTTCGTCGGCGAGCGCGGCTGGCTCGACATCGCCCGCGACAAGATGAGCGCCTCCGACAACAACCTCCTCCGCGAGATGCAGGCGCCGAACAAAAAAGTGCAGCTCGAGCTCAGCAACAACCACCACGACAATTTTTTCGCCTGCGTGCGCTCCCGGAAACGTCCGATCGCCGACGTCGAACTCGGCCATCGCACGACCACCGTGTGCAACCTCGGGCAGATCGCGATGGTCCTCGGCCGCAAACTCAAGTGGGACCCGGTGAAGGAAGAGTTCGACGACGCGATGGCGAACCGGCTTCGCACGCGCGCCATGCGCTCGCCCTGGTCGCTCGCGTAAGCGCCTATTCGAATAACTTAAAATCTGTCCCGGGTAGGCCAGCGCGCTTGCGCGCGCCCGTGCTGAGACCGGAGCACGCGCAAGCGCGCTGGCCTACGGCGCGCTGATATTCGGGCTGGCTAGAAGCCGCGGCGAGGGCCGCCCTATTCGATCCGGCGTTCGTCGAAATCCATCAGGTCGGCGACGCTGATGATCTCCTCGGCGCGGTCGGCGCAACCCATATTGGTCAGCGCGGTCTTCAAAAAGTCGCGCCCGGCTACCGTCATGCCCTTCTGCACGTAGGAGCGGTTCCACTTGGCCGCCCGCAGATCGGCCGGAAACAGCGCGCGGAGCCGACGGTCGCGCTCGGCGTCGTCGAGCCCGGCCGCGAGGCATTCGAGGACGATGGCTTCGACGGCGGCGGGCTCGATTCCGAGGTGAAGACAGAGGAATTTATCCATGCCGCGTTTGTAGTTCTTGGCATAGCTGGCGGGCAGCGCGCCGTGCGCATGGATGTAGGCGCACTTGGCGAGGAAGCGTGGCAAGTGGAGCAGGCCCGTCGCGGGATGCGGCGTATAAGGCGAAGGCAGGGTGGTGAGAATCTCGCCGGAGGAACCGGGGATGGGCGTGGACGGCATGGCTCCAACAAATCCACTCCCCGAGCGCGCGCCAGCCAAAGTGCGAGTCGACGGCATCGGGCTTGCCGTGCGGCGGCGAGCGACATGACATCGAACTCTTCACCATGGACAAAGCCGAGCTGCGCCGGGCCATCCTCACCCAACTCGAGGCCGAACTCGCCACCCTCACCGCCGCCGCGCACGACGCGCACGCCGAGGCCACCGACGAGGAGAACCGCGCCGAGGACAAATACGACATGCGCAGCCAGTCTGCGGCCTATCTTGCCGCCGGTCAGGCCAAGCTCGCCACCGAGCTGACCGAGGCCATCGGCGCCTACCAGATGCTCGCGCTGCCGGCCTTCGGTCCCGACGACGCCATCGCCACCGGGGCCCTCGTGACGCTGGAGGTGCAAGGCAAACGCGTCGTGTATTTTCTCGGACCGCAACGCGGCGGGCTCGAGCTCACGCTCGCAGGCGAGACCGTGCTTGTCGTCACGGCGGCCTCGCCGCTCGGCCGCCAGCTCGCGGGCCGGCGCCAAGGCGAGAGCGTCATACTGCCCGGACGCGGCGGCCCGGCGTTGCAAACCATCACCGCCGTGGAGTGAGGCTGCGGCCTTACGGCAGGTCGGTCGAGCCCATCAGGAAGCGGTCGCACTCGCGCGCGGCGCCGCGGCCTTCGTTGATCGCCCAGACGACGAGGCTTTGGCCGCGGCGGCAGTCGCCGGCGGCGAAGATGCGCGCGACGTTGGTCGTGTATTTTTCGTGCTCGGCCTTGATGTTGGTGCGGGCGTCCACTTCGACGCCGATGTCCTTGAGGATCGATTGTTCGGGCCCGAGGAAACCCATTGCGAGCAACACGAGTTGCGCGGGGCGCGTCTGCTCCGAACCGGCCTGCTCTTGGGGGATGAACTGACCCTTATCGTTTTTCTCCCACTTGATCTCGACGGTTACGAGCGACTGGAGCCGGCCCTGCGCGTCGCCGACGAATTTTTTTACCGTCGTGAGATAGACGCGGGGATCGGCGCCGAACTTGGCGGCAGCCTCCTCCTGGCCGTAATCCATTTTATAGACCTTGGGCCACTCGGGCCAGGGATTGTCGGCGGTGCGCTCGAGCGGTGGCTTGGGGAGGATTTCGATCTGGACGATGCTCTTGCAGCCGTGGCGCATCGAAGTCCCGACGCAGTCGGTGCCGGTGTCGCCGCCGCCGATGACGATCACATCCTTGCCGAGGGCATGGATCGCGGCGTGATCGGCGCCGCCGTTGAGCACGGCCTTGGTGTTGGCGGAGAGGAACTCCATCGCGAAGTGGACGCCCTTCAAGTCGCGGCCCTCGATGGGGAAATCGCGCGCCTTGGTCGCGCCGGTGCAAATGACCGTCGCGTCGTATTCCTTGAGGAAAATCTGCGCCTCGACGTTTTCGCCGACGGTGGCGTTGCAGATGAATTTGATGCCGGAATCCTCCATCAGCTTGATGCGGCGGAGAACGACATCCTTTTTGTCCAACTTCATGTTGGGGATACCATACATGAGGAGACCACCCGGGCGGTCGGCGCGCTCGAAAACGGTGACGCTGTGGCCGGCCTTGTTGAGCTGATCGGCGGCGGAGAGACCGGCCGGACCCGAGCCGATGACGGCGACTTTTTTGCCGCTGCGCACGCGCGGCGGCTCGGGGACGACCCAGCCTTCGTCCCAACCGCGATCGGTGATCGCGGCCTCGATGTTCTTGATGGTGACGGGCGGGTTGGTGATGCCGAGGACGCAGGAACCTTCGCACGGGGCGGGACACACGCGGCCGGTGAACTCGGGGAAGTTGTTCGTCTTGTGGAGCCGGTCGAGGGCCTCTTTCCAGAGTCCGCGGTAGACGAGGTCGTTCCACTCGGGGATGAGGTTGTTGATCGGGCAACCGCTGGCCATGCCGGCGACGAGTTTGCCGGTGTGGCAGAAGGGCACGCCGCAGTTCATGCAGCGCGCTCCCTGATTGCGGAGTTTCTTCTCCTCCATGTGGGGATGAAACTCCTTCCAGTCCTTCGTGCGCGCGAGAGGCGAGCGATCAACGGGAAGTTCGCGGAGGTAGTCGATGAAGCCGGTGGGTTTGCCCATGGGATTAAAGTTGAAGAGAGAAGTTTAAGATTAAGTGCTGAACTTCAGGTCGGAGGTGAAACTCGGTCGTTGGGTGCGGTTAGGAGCGCGGGTGGTTTAAACTTAAACTTTAAGCTTAAACTGCGCAGCTTAGTTTCCGCCGACGCGCGAGAGGTCGCGGGCGTTTTCTTCGAAGGCGGCCATGATGGCTTCGTCGCCGGTGAGGCCCTGGGCCTGCGCGCGGTCGATGCAGGCGAGCATCCGCTTGTAGTCCTTGGGCAGGACTTTCACGAACTTCGGCGCGAGCGCGGCGAAGTCGGCGAGGACCTCCTTCGCACGCGGACTCTGCGTGTAGTCGGCGTGTTTGGCGATCATCGCGCGGAGTTCGGCGAGCTCGGCCGCGGACTCGACTTTTTCGAGGCCCACCATCGAGAGGTTGGCCTGAGCGGGGAACGTGCCGGCCTCGTCGAGCACGTAGGCGATGCCGCCCGACATGCCCGCCGCGAAATTGCGGCCGGTGGGACCGAGCACGACCACGCGACCGCCGGTCATGTATTCGCAGCCGTGGTCGCCCACGCCTTCGACGACGGCGGTGACGCCGGAGTTGCGCACCGCGAAGCGTTCGCCGGCGCGGCCGTTGACGTAGATCTCGCCGGCGGTGGCGCCGTAGAGCGCGACATTGCCGATGATGATGTTGTCGGCGGCCTTGAAGCCGGCGTTGGCGGGCGGATGGACGATGAGTTTGCCGCCCGACAGGCCTTTGCCGAAGTAGTCGTTGGCGTCGCCCTCGATGGAGAGGGTCATGCCGCGGGTGACGAAGGCGCCGAAGCTCTGGCCGGCGGAGCCGTTGAAGCGGAAGCGGATCGTATCCTCGGGGAGGCCGGCCGCGCCGTGCTTCTTGGTGATCTCGTGGCTGGTGATGGTGCCGACGACGCGGTTGACGTTGCGGATCGGCAGCTCGGCGATGACTTTCTCGCCGCGCTCGATGGCGGGCTGGGCGAGGCCGAGGAGAGTCGTGAGATCGAGGGACTTTTCCAAGCCGTGGTCCTGCTTGATCGAGCAGAACCGACCGACCTCGGGACCGACGTCGGGCGAGTAGAGGATTTTCGAGAAGTCGAGACCCTTGGCCTTCCAGTGGTCGACGGCGCGACGGGCTTCAAGGCGGTCGGTGCGGCCGACCATCTCCTCGATCGTGCGGAAACCGAGTTGGGCCATGAGCTCGCGGACTTCCTGCGCGATGAAGAGCATGAAGTTGACGACGTGCTCGGGCTTGCCGGCGAATTTGGCGCGGAGGCGCGGGTCCTGAGTGGCGACCCCGGCGGGGCAGGTGTTGAGATGGCAGACGCGCATCATGATGCAGCCGGTGGCAACGAGCGGCGCGGTGGCGAAACCGAATTCCTCGGCGCCGAGGAGCGCGGCAATGATGACATCGCGGCCGGTCTTGAGCTGGCCGTCGGTCTCGACGGCGATACGCGAGCGGAGGTTGTTCAGGACGAGGGTCTGGTGGGTCTCGGCGAGGCCGAGCTCCCACGGGAGGCCCGCGTGCTGGATCGAGGTCTGCGGCGAGGCGCCGGTGCCGCCGTCGTAGCCGGCGATGAGGACGACGTCGGCGTGGGCCTTGGCGACGCCGGCGGCGATCGTGCCGACGCCGACCTCGGAGACCAGCTTCACGCTCACGCGGGCGTGGCGGTTGGCGTTCTTCAGGTCGTGGATGAGCTCCGCGAGATCCTCGATGGAATAGATGTCGTGGTGCGGCGGGGGCGAGATGAGGCCGACGCCGGCAGTGGTGCCGCGGGTCTTGGCGATGGGCGGGTAGACCTTGGAGCCGGGGAGTTGGCCGCCTTCGCCGGGCTTGGCGCCTTGGGCCATCTTGATCTGGATCTCGCGCGCGCTCGCAAGGTATTCGGCGGTGACGCCGAAACGGCCCGAGGCCACTTGCTTGATCGCGGAGTTCCTCGAATCGCCGTTGGCCATCGGGACAAAGCGCGCGGGGTCTTCGCCGCCCTCGCCGGTGTTGGACTTGCCGCCGATGCGGTTCATCGCGATCGCGAGCGTCTCGTGCGCCTCGGTGGAGATGGAGCCGTAGGACATGGCCCCGGTCTTGAAGCGCTTCACGATGGCTTCGATGGACTCGACCTCCTCGATCGGAATCGCGGCGGACGCCTTGAACTCGAGCAGGCTGCGGAGCGTGCAGAGTTTTTTCCCCTGATTGTCGACGATGGCCGAGTAGTCCTTGAACGCGGCGTAGTTCGTCGTGCGCACGGCCTTTTGCAGGCGGTGGATCGACTCGGGCGTGAAGAGGTGGGCCTCGCCGTCGTTGCGCCAGGCGTAGAGGCCGCCGGCGGGGAGCACGGCGTGGCCGGCGGAGCGCTCGGGATAGGCGGCGCGGTGGCGGGCGAGCACCTCCTGCGCGATGATATCGAGACCGATGCCGCCAACGCGCGACGGCGTCCACGTGAAGTAGTGGTCGATCACGTCCTGACGGAGGCCGAGGGCTTCGAAGACCTGGGCGCCGCGATAGGACTGGATCGCGGAAATGCCCATCTTGGACATCACCTTGATAACGCCCTTCGAGGCGGCCTTCACGAGGTTCTTGCAGGCGGTCTTGTGGTCGATTCCGGTCAAGAGTCCCTCACGGATGAGGCCGTCGATGGTCTCGAAGGCGACGTAGGGATTGATCGCCGAAGCGCCGTAGCCTATGAGCAGCGAGAAATGATGCACCTCGCGGGCGTCGCCGGTTTCGATGACAAGCGAGACGCGCGTGCGGAGTCCCTCGCGGATGAGGTAGTGGTGGAGGCCGGAGACGGCGAGGAGCGCGGGGATGGGCGCGAATTCCTTCGTGACGCCGCGATCGGAGAGGATGAGCACGTTGGCCTCGTCTTCCTCGATGGCGCGGCGGGCGATCATGCAGAGTTCCTCGATGGACTTGGCGAGACCCTTCTCACCGCGGGCGACGCGGAAGAGGATCGGGAGCACGCTGACCTTGAGTCCGGGTAAATCCGTGCGGCGGATCTTGGCGAACTCCTCGTTGGTGAGCACGGGATACTTCAGCTCGACGCGCCGGCAGGCGGTCGGCTGGGGGTTGAGCAGATTGCCCTCGGAGCCGAGGCGGGTTTCCGACGACGTGACGATTTCCTCGCGGATGCTGTCGATGGGCGGGTTGGTGACCTGCGCGAAAAGCTGCTTGAAGTAATCGTAGAGCATCCGCGGCTTGTTCGAGAGCACGGCGAGGGCGCCGTCGTTGCCCATGGAGCCCATGGCCTCGACGCCGTCCTTGGCCATCGGCATCAGGATGACGCGTTCGTCCTCGTAGGTATAGCCGAAGGCGATCTGGCGCTGGGTGAGCGTGTCGTGGTCGGGCGACTCGAGCTTCGGCGCCTCGGGCAGATCGCTGAGGTGGACGAGGTGCTGGTCGAGCCACGCGCGGTAAGGCTGGGCGTTGCAGACCTCGCGCTTGATCTCCTCGTCGGAGATGATGCGACCCTGCGCGGTGTCCACGAGGAACATCTTGCCCGGCTGAATCCGGCCTTTCTCCAGGATATCTTCGGCGGGAATGGGCAGCACACCGGCCTCGGAGGCGACGACGATGAATCCGTCCTTGGTAACGTAATAGCGCGAGGGGCGGAGGCCGTTGCGGTCAAGGATGCCGCCGATCTGCACGCCGTCGGTAAACGCGATGGCCGCGGGGCCGTCCCACGGCTCCATCAGGCAGGAGTGGAATTGGTAGAACGCGCGGCGGTCGTCGGCCATGGTCTCGTGGTTGGACCAAGGCTCGGGGATCATCATCATCATCGCGTGCGCGAGCGGACGGCCCGCGAGGACGAGGAGCTCGAGGGTGTTGTCGAACATCGACGAGTCCGAGCCGTTCGGGTTGATGATCGGGAGGATTTTTTTGATGTCGTCGCCAAAGACGGGGCTGTCGAAGAGCGCCTGCCGGGCGTGCATCCAGTTGATGTTCCCGCGGAGGGTGTTGATTTCGCCGTTGTGGGCGATGTAGCGGTAGGGGTGCGCGCGCTCCCAGCTGGGGAACGTGTTCGTCGAGAAACGCGAGTGGACGATCGCGAGGGCGGACTCCATCGCGGGGTGCGCGAGGTCGGGGAAATACTGGCCGACCTGCTCGGTGAGGAGCATGCCTTTGTA
>JBDNFZ010000016.1:0-3276 GCA_041689555.1 Opitutaceae bacterium
CGGCCGGCGCGGGATTCGCGGCTAGACGGCGGGCGGCGGGCGCGTAACACTGCGGAATCGTCCCGTGATTATCTCCAAAGCCGATCTCGCTGCTCTGCTTCACGCCACCCATGCCGCGCCGCACGGGGTCCTCGGGATGCACCCGCATACGCGAAGCCGCAGCCAAGGCGTCGTGGTTCGGGCGCTGCTGCGGGATGCCGTGACGTGCGCGGTGGTCGATGTCGAGGGCAAGGGCCGACCGGCCCACGAGCTGAAACGGCTCGCGCCGGAGGGGCTTTTCGAGGGCTTCATCGCGAAACGACCCGGGGTCTTTCCCTACCGGTTGCGTGCCACCTACGCGAACGGCGAGACGCGGGAGTTCCATGATCCCTATAGTTTCCTTCCCACCCTCGGAGCGCAGGATTTGTATCTTTTCAACGAGGGCAACGAGCACCGGATCTACGAGAAACTCGGGGCGCAGCCGCGGGTGATCGGCGGGGTTCCCGGCGTGGCCTTCGCGGTATGGGCGCCGGCGGCGCTGCGGGTTTCGCTGGTGGGAAACTTCAATCGTTGGGACGGACGCTATTTTCCGATGCGACCGCTCGGGGCTTCGGGTGTGTGGGAACTTTTCGTGCCGGGTCTCGGGACCGGCGAGCTCTACAAGTTCGAGATCCGGCATCCCTCCGGCACGATCGCGGTGAAAACCGATCCCTATGGCGCGTTTTTTGAAGCGCCGCCGGGAAATGCGGCCATCGTGTGCGACCCGCGCCGCCATGAATGGAAGGACGCGGCGTGGATGGAGCGGCGTCGCGCCGCGGCCGGAAAAATCGACCGGCCGGTCTCGATCTACGAGTTGCACCTCGGCTCGTGGAAACGAAAACCCGAGGACAACAACCGGCCGCTGACCTACCGCGAACTGGGGCCGGAACTGGCCGACTACGTCGTCGAGATGGGGTTCACTCACGTCGAGATCATGCCGATCGCGGAGCATCCCTTCGACGGTTCGTGGGGCTACCAAGTGACGGGATTTTTCGCACCGACGCAGCGCTTCGGTGCGCCGGAGGACTTTGCTTGGTTCGTGGATCATCTGCACGGACGCGGCATCGGGGTGATTTTGGATTGGGTCCCGGCGCATTTCCCGCGCGACGCCTTTGCCTTGGCCGAGTTTGACGGGACGCACCTCTACGAACACGCCGACCCGCGGCAGGGAGCGCACATGGACTGGGGCACCCTGATCTTTAATTTCGGCCGGAACGAAGTCCGCTGCTTCCTCGTCGCCAGCGCCCTCGCCTGGCTCGACCGCTACCACCTCGACGGGTTGCGGGTGGATGCCGTGGCCTCGATGCTCTATCTGGACTACTCCCGCAAAGAGGGGCAGTGGATTCCCAATCGATTTGGCGGACGCGAGAATCTGGAGGCGATCAAGTTTCTGAAACAGGTGAACGACCTGGTGCATCGCTACCATCCGGGCGTGCTGATGATCGCCGAGGAGAGCACGTCGTTCCCGCAAGTCAGTCGACCCACCGAAGGCGGCGGTCTCGGTTTCGACTACAAGTGGAACATGGGCTGGATGAACGACACGCTGCGTTACTTCGCCAAGCAGTCGGTCCACCGGAAGTGGCATCAAAGCGACCTGACGTTCGGGATGCTCTACCAATACGCGGAAAATTTCGTGACGGTGTTTTCCCACGACGAGGTCGTGCACGGCAAGGCCTCGATGCTGTTCAAGATGGGTGCGTGGCACATCCCGGAGAAGGCCGCCAACCTCCGCGCCCTCTACGCCCACATGTGGTGCTACCCGGGGAAAAAGCTCCTTTTCATGGGCTGCGAATTCGCCCAGCCGCGCGAGTGGAATCATGCGGCGAGCCTCGACTGGCATCTCTGCCAATACCCCGACCACGAGGGCGTGCGGCGATTGGTCCGGGACCTGAACAAACTCTACGTCGGGGAGCCGGTGCTCAGCCTGAATGATTTCAATCCGCAGGGCTTCCGCTGGGTGAGTTGCCGGGATGCGGAGGCCACCCTTATCGTCTACCTGAGGCTGGATGCATTCCAGCAGAATCTGTTTTTGGTGGTCGCGCATTTTGGCGGCGCGACCCGAACCTATTCCGTCGGCGTGCCGCGCCGTGGTTTCTGGCGCGAGGTCATCAACTCCAACAGCGAGTATTATGGCGGCACCGGGCTGGGCAACGACGGCGGGAGGGCGGCGGAAGAGCCCGGGCGTGACGGCTTTGGCCAGTCGATCCCGGTGAACCTCGCCCCGTATACCACGGCCGTATTTAAATGGACGGCGGGGTGAGGAGCTCGCCCCGGTTGCGGTCCGCGCGGCGCGATCAGCCCTGACCGACGAGGTGAAAAACCCGCATGGGCTCGGCGTTCTTGATTTCGATCACGCCGCGCTCCTCGGTCTTGAATTTTGCCCCGAGCAGCTTGCGGGTGCTTTCGGTGAGTTGTATCCGCCAAGGTTGCCCGTGGGACTCCATGCGGCTGGCGATGTTGACGGTATCGCCCCACAGGTCGTAGGCGAATTTCTTGGTCCCGATGATGCCGCCGATCACCGGCCCGCTGTTCATGCCGATGCGGACGGCCCAGTCGATCTGGTAGCGGCGGTTAAAGCCCCGCAACGTCTCCAGCATCTCGATCGAAGCTTGGGCGCAGGCGATGGCGTGATCGGGCAAGGCGGTGGGAACGCCGCCCACCATCATGTAGGAGTCTCCGATAGTCTTGATCTTCTCGAGCCGGTGGGTCTCGGCGATCCGGTCGAAGGCGGAGAACAATTCGTTCAGCAACTGCACGGTGCGGCTCGGCGAATATTTGGAAACGATCTGGGTGAAGCCGACGATGTCGGCGAACACGACGGTGCATTCATGAAAACTGTCGACGATCGTGCGTTCGCCCTGCTTGAGCCGGTCGGCGATGGCCTGGGGCAGGACGTTGAGGAGCAGTCGCTCCGACTTGGTCCGCTCGGATTGGAGCTGGAGCAGCGCGGCCTGCTCCTGATCGCGCAGGCGCTTCTTTTCGAGCGAGGCGTTGATACGGGCGCGGAGGATGACGGGGTTGAACGGCTTGGGCACGTAGTCCTCGGCGCCGGCCTCGATACATCGCACGGTGCTTTCCACCTCGTCGAGCGCGGTGAGCATGATGACCGGCACGTGGCGGAGCATCGGGTCGGTCTTCATGAACTCGAGCGTGCGAAATCCGTCCAGCACCGGCATGATGATATCAAGGAGGACGAGATCGAACGGACGCTGTTTGAGTTCGTCGAGCGCGTGGTTGCCGTTGTCGGCTTCGCGAACC
>JBDNFZ010000017.1:0-2020 GCA_041689555.1 Opitutaceae bacterium
GCGGGGACGAAAAAGACGCCGCCGTTGTCGGGCGCGCGGGCGGCGAGGGCCTCGATGTCGGCGGAGGCGGCGACGAGGCCGAGGCCGTCGCGGAGCCATTGCACGACGGCACCGCCGATGAAGACGCTGCCTTCGAGCGCGTATTCGAGCGGGGCGGACGGACCGAGTCGCCACGCGATGGTGGTGAGGAGCTGGTGTTTTGAAACGACAGGTTTTCGACCGGTATGCAGGAGCAGGAAACAACCGGTGCCGTAGGTGTTCTTGGCGTGGCCGGGACGGAAACAGGCTTGGCCGAAAAGCGCGGCCTGCTGGTCGCCGGCGATGCCGGCGATGGGCACGCCGTCGAGCGCGGGAATGGCGGCGACGTGGCCGTAGACTTCGCTGCTCGAGCGGACCTCGGGAAGAACGGCGCGGGGGATGCGGAGGATTTTCAGGAGCTCGGCGTCCCACGCGCCGGTGTGGAGATTGAGGAGGAGCGTGCGGGAGGCGTTGGAGACATCGGTGGCGTGGATTTTCCCCGCGGTGAGTTGCCAGAGGAGCCAGGTATCGACGGTGCCGAAGGCGAGTTCGCCGCGAGCGGCGCGGCGGCGGGCACCGGGAATGTTATCAAGGAGCCAAGTAAGCTTCGTGCCGGAGAAATAGGGGTCGAGGAGCAGACCGGTTTTTTCGCGGAAGAGCGGCTCGAGTCCGCGTTCCCGGAGTTTGGCGCAGAGAGGGGCGGTGCGGCGATCCTGCCAGACGATGGCGCGGTGGAGAGGGCGGCCGGTGGCGCGTTCCCAAAGGAGGGTGGTCTCGCGCTGGTTGGTGAGGCCGATGGCGGCGAGGTCGGTCCCGGTGAGGTTGGCCTCGGCGACGGCGGCGAGGGCGGTGCGGCGCGTGGTTTCCCACAGATCGGCCGGATCGTGCTCGACCCAGCCGGGTGAGGGAAAGTGTTGGGGGAATTCCTGTTGGGCCTTGGCGACGGCGTGGCCGCGCTGGTTGAAGACGAGTGCGCGTGACGAGGTCGTGCCTTGGTCGAGGGCGAGGATAAAGGAGCGGCTCATGGGGGCGGGGGGGCGAGGCGCAGGCAGGTTGGCCGGAGACGGAGAGGGATGCAATCCGCTGAAACCTTGCGGAAAGCGGGGTGTCTCCTACGTTGAACTCAAACTCATCCCCGCCATGAAAACTTCTTTTTATCTCAGTCTCGCCGTCGCCGTCTTGGCCCCGCTGCAGGGTCAGGTCATCCGCTCGGAAGCCGGGCGCGGAGCCGCTGTCGGCGTGGTCGGTGGCGCGGTCGCCGGTGCCATCATCGGTAATAACAGCGGCAGCCTCGGACACAATGCCTGGCGCGGCGCCGCCTACGGTGGCGGTGCCGGACTGATCATCGGCGGGATCGCCGGGCACCGGCGCTACCATGCGGATTGGCACGGCACGCAGGTCTACCGGCCGGTGGGCTATGGTCATGGCCACGGATTTGGCTACGGGTCTGGCTACGGTTACGGCTCGGGCTATGGTTCGCGTTGGGATCGGCATTCCCATTGGAACGACGGATTCGGTTACGGCTATACCCCGCAGGCTTACGTTTACCGCTCGGCTCCGAATTATTACTACGATGATTCCGACACGAATTACGTCTCGGCGCGGCCCAATTACGCAGCTACCGGAACGGTGCTGGGTGCGATCGCCGGCGCGGTGATCGGTAACAACAGCGGCAGCCTCGGGAACAACGCCTGGCGCGGGGCGGCCTACGGTGCGGGCGCCGGTTTGTTGATCGGCTCGATTGCCGAGAACAACGCCCGCCGCCGCGAAGCCGCCGCCGCGCAGGCCGCGAACTTCTCCGCAGCCCAAGCCGCCCCTGCGGCCGCCGCGTCGACGACCGCGCAAGCGACCCAGCAGGCGACGACGATCATCAACAACAATTACTACAACACCCCCGCGCCCACCACGCCGATGACGCAGGCGAACACCCTTTTTGGCCGGAACTGAACCGCCCCGCGCGTTTCCCACCGACCACCTTTTCCAACCGAACCATGAAATCCAC
>JBDNFZ010000018.1:0-5947 GCA_041689555.1 Opitutaceae bacterium
ACCTTGGACCACGATACTTGCCATCGCGCACTGCGGTAGCACATTCCCGCACCAGAACCCAGCCTGAACTTTAGAAAAATTCGCCCGCGGCCTTTCGCTGCGCCTTACAACGCCAACGACTGCCCGCCTGAGTAGTTACCTGATTTTTTAGGATCGTGGTCATCCGCATCCAACCCGCGCCGGTGGGATCGATCTGGGGGCCACCGAACTCCGGGTCGTTCGCATTCGGAGTCGCGCCGGAGGTGAGGCGGATGCCCGGACCGATGTTTTGATCGTTGAAGAAGTTGGTGTCCCAACCGGGCGCGGTGTTATTCTTGAAATCCTCGGTGTAGGTGAATTGCCCGCGGAGCTCCGTGAACGAAACGGCCCCGATAAAGAGCAGGAATACTTCCAGAGCTTTTCCAAACCGACCAACAGAGTTAGGGCGTGGCGGGACCATATTGTGTGTTGAGAGGTTTCGAAGTTTGCAGACGGGAAGCAATGGAAATTAGGGTCAAACACCCACGGGGACTACTTATTGAGCATGGCTGCAGGTTTGTATGGAAGACTCATCGCGTCATGAATTTGAGGGCATGAACGAATCGACCCATTGAACCGATAATTTAGGGACAAATTGGGCGCGCGACAGGAGGCGAAACCGGCCTACATCGGGGCCCGATGAATCTGTGCTTTCCATGTGACGAAACTCGGTTCCTCGGCAAGAAATGCGTCGGGGGCCTCGGTGGCGCGTAAAAGGTCCTTGGTTGCTGTCGCCGTCCATAGATCGGCGATCACGTAGGGAGTCGTTGCGACGTTCGCGGGCGGGACCGACCAGTGACGAAAATACTCGGGCGTAACCAGATCACCCGCGAGGCCGCCCGTCGGTTGGCGGAAACGCTCGCCGCCGAGTTGTTGGCAATGCCAGGAGTCTCGCCGCGCATCGGCGATCACTGTAAGGTTTGCCCGGCCGAGGGCCGTAGCGACCAAGGCCAAGCTGGAGTAAGCGAATGCCGGCCGCGGTCGCAGGGTTTGCCATACGCGAATGGCCATCGCTGCGGAACGGATGCCGAGGACCGACCCCGGTCCATCGCAAAAGACGAAAGCCCCGACCCTGTTGAGGTCCACTTCAAGCTCTGCGAGGCCGGCAAAGAGAGCGGCGCTTGGCTCCTCGGTGCCCGTGATCCAGCGGTTGCGGCCATCGGCCCGGCAAAGGCCGACCTGCACGCGAAGCGACGCCGTGTCGACGACCAGGACGGGCGCATGGTCACGGATGACTTCGGTGAGACTGGGCATCTCGCAGGGAATGATCGCGCCTCGGCGCGCGCAAGCGCGCAGCGGGGAGAATCCGGCATTGACCGGGAAAGGGGGCTTCGTAGGGTGCCCGATTCTGCCTCGAAAAACCCGTCTCCGACTCTTCCGTGAACATCCAACTCAACAGTATTTCAGATACGCGCAAAAGCATTGTCGTGACCCTCGACAAGGGTGAAGTCGACGTCGAACATCTCGCAACGGTGGCCGAATTTTCGAAGTTCGCCCAGTTGCCCGGATTTCGTGCGGGGAAGGCGCCGGTAGCGTTGGTCGTGAAACGTTACGGCAAGGACATCGCCGGAGAATTTAAACAGAAAGTCGTCGCCAAGGCCTATAAGAGCGCTCTCGACCGGGAAAAGTTCGAGGTTTTGAACATCATAAATGTCGAGGAGGGGACGATCGAGCCGGGCCTCTCCGCCGCGATCACGGTCACGGTGGATATCCGCCCGGAATTCGCCCTGCCTGCCTACCTTGGCCTCCCCACAGAAATCTCGCCGACCGAAGCGACCGATGCCGAAATCGACACCGTGATAGAGGGGCTGCGCGGCGAGCGGGCTGACTTCAAAGTGGCGGAGCGTCCGGCGCAGAAAGGCGACTACGTGAAGCTCGCTTACGAAGGCACGATCAGCGGGCAGCCCATCGCCGAACTCTCGCCGGAAAAGCAGCTTTATGGGAAGGCCCCGCAGACTTGGGAGGAGGTCGAGGGGGCCAACGACGGGGTGATCCCCGGGCTGGGAAAGCAGCTCCCGGGCGTCAAGACGGGCGAGAAGAAAACCATCGCCATCAATTTCCCTGCCGAGTTCACACCGGTCCCGGCGCTCGCCGGCAAGGAGGCCAGTTATGTAGTGGAAATTCTCGAGGTGCGGGAGCGCGTATTGCCCGAACTGAACGAAGAGTTTTTCAAGGTCCAGCAAGTCGACAGCCTCGACGCGCTGCGGGCCAGCGTGCGCAACAATCTGAAATTGCGGAAAGAATATGAGAACCAGACGGCGCAGCGCCGGCAGGTGACCGAGGCCATCGCGGCCAAGGTGGATTTCTCCGTCCCGCAAAGCCTCGTCGATTCCGAAACCCAGAGCGTGCTCCGCCAGTTTATCGAGGAAAACATGCGGCGCGGAGTGCCGCAGGACCAGTTCGAGAAGGACAAGAAAGCGCTCGTAGCCGGCGCCCAGAAAGCGGCGACGCAGCGCGTGAAGATCCAGTTGATTTTGGCGAAGATCGCCGCCGCCGAGAAGCTCACGGTCAGCGAGCGCGACATCGATAATTGGATCTACCGCGAGGCCAACCGCAGCGGGCAGAAGCCGGAGAAGCTCGTCAAGGACCTGACGAAGGATCGCGACCAGCTCCGCGCGATCCAGCAGAACATCATTTTCGACAAGGCGGTTGATTTTCTGGTCGCCAAGGCTAGCGTGAAGACGCTCGAGCCGAAGGCCTGAGCGAACCACCACCACCGTGAGCTACTATCTGCCCAATCCGACGATTTATGACAGCAACGGCCGCGAGACGCGGGCCATGGATGTCTACTCACGTCTGCTTAAAGACCGCATTATTTTCATCGGCACGCCGATCGACGATGCCGTCGCCAACCTCGTGATCGCGCAGATGCTCTACCTCCAGATGGAGGACGCGAAAAAAGACGTCCACGTCTACATCAACTCGCCGGGTGGCAGCGTGACGGCCGGCATGGCCATCTACGACACGATGAACTTCATGCAGTATGATGTGGTCACCTATTGCATCGGAATGGTCGCCAGCATGAGCACGGTGCTCTTGGCGGCGGGCACGAAAGGGAAACGCTTCGCGCTCCCCAACAGTCGCGTGATGATCCATCAACCCAGCGGCGGCGCCGGCGGTCAAACTGCGGACATCGCCATCGCCGCGCGTGAAATCATCCGTTGGCGCGAGACGCTCAACGGGGTTTTGGCCAAGCACACCGGGAAACCCGTGGCGGACGTCGAGGCAAACTCGGACCGTGATTACTATATGGCGGCGGAAGAGGCGAAGGCTTACGGAATCGTCGACCAGGTCATTGCGTCGACTCGCGAGGCGCAGAAGAACGTCGTCCCGAGCGCAGCCTGATTGCCGAGCGAGGACGGAGGAGAAACCGGGGCCGCCGAACCAGCCGGAACGGGGCGTTTAGCGAGGTGCCGAGGCGTTGTAAGCTAACTCCGCACTGGACTACGCGTTTTGACTGAACAACGTCCGCTCTATGGCCAAATCATCGCGCGTGACGCTGTGCTCGTTTTGCGGAAAGTCCCAGGCAGAGGTGAAGAAAATCATCGCCGGGCCCGGCGTCTACATCTGCGACTCGTGCGTCAATGTCTGCAAGACGATCATTGACCGGGAGATCAAGCCCGCGGCGACGGCGGAGTCGAAGCCGACGATCCGCCTGATCAAGCCCATGGAGATCCGGCGCACGCTCGATGACTTCGTGATCGGTCAGGATCACGCCAAGAAAGTCCTCTCGGTCGCGGTCTACAACCATTACAAGCGACTGCAGTTCGACGCCGGCCAGTCGCCCCGCGAATCGACCGCCCTTTCGCCGGAGTTCAGCGAGGTCGAGGTCGAGAAGAGCAACATTTTGTTGGCGGGCCCCACCGGCTCGGGGAAAACCCTGCTCGCGCGGACCTTGGCGAAGATCCTCGACGTGCCTTTTGCTATCTCCGATGCGACGACGCTGACCGAGGCGGGCTACGTGGGCGAAGACGTCGAGAACGTGGTTCTCCGTCTGCTTCAGTCCGCCAACTATGATGTGAAACGGGCCGAGTCCGGGATCATCTATATCGATGAAATCGACAAGATCCGGCGCACGACCGAGAATGTTTCGATCACGCGGGATGTCTCCGGAGAGGGCGTGCAACAGGCGCTGCTGAAGATTCTCGAGGGCACGGTCTGCAACGTCCCGCCGCAGGGAGGGCGCAAGCACCCGAATCAGGAATACATCCAGGTCAACACGGCCAATATTCTCTTTATCTGCGGCGGCGCCTTCGTCGGTCTGGATCAGATCGTAAAGAAGCGCCTCGGTGCGCGCTCTCTCGGATTCCACGTCAACGCCGCCGATCGCGAGCTGACGCCCGAAGAGATGATGCAGAAGATCGCCCCGGAGGATCTCGTGCGTTTCGGCATGATTCCGGAGTTCATCGGCCGGCTGCCGGTGGTTTCGGTGCTCGACCAACTCGCGGTCGCCGATTTGGAGAAAATTCTCCTGAAGACAAAGAACGCCACGGTGAAGCAGTATGCGAAATTGTTCGCGATGGACGGCGTGCGGTTGCGGTTCACTTCCGATGCCGTGAAGGCCATCGCGCAAAAAGCCATCGACCTGAAGACGGGCGCGCGTGCGCTCCGCTCGATCATGGAGAGCATCATGCTCGAGGTGATGTATGAGCTTCCCCAGCGCGACGACATCGCGGAGGTCATCATCGATGCGGCGGTTGTCGCCGGTCGCCGCCGTCCGACCCTCCGCCGCACGGTCAAGAACGAGCCGACGGAAAACGCGGCCTGAGCCGGGCCGTTGTCCAGAGAGGGCCGTTTACCAGTGCGCGTAGTCGCCTTTTTTCAGGCCTGAGGCGAACTCCACGAAGAGCCGGACGCAGCGTTCGACGTCCTCGAGATCGACGACCTCGCTCGGAGTATGCATGTAGCGCAGCGGGATGCTGACGAGACCGGTGGCGACGCCGCCGCGGCCCATCTGGATCGCCCGGGCATCGGTGCCGGTGGGGCGGGGATCGGCTTCGATTTGATGGGGAATCTTCAGTTTCTTCGCGGCCGCGACGAGCTTCGCGAAGATTTTCGGGTTGATGTTGGCGCCGCGGCAGATGATCGGGCCGCCGCCGAGCTTGGTCTCGCCGAACTTGCGATTGTCGCAGTCGGGGTGGTCGGTGGCGTGACCCACGTCGACGGCGAGCGCGATGTGCGGGTTGACGGCGAAGGCGGCGGTGGTGGCACCGCGGACGCCGATCTCTTCCTGCGAGGTGGCGACGCTGACGACTTTCGCGGCGAGTTTCTTTTTCTCCTTGGCGAGACGGATGAGGGTTTCGCCGACGATGTAGGCCCCGACTTTGTTGTCGAAGGCGCGGGCCGTGCCGACGCTTCCGTGGATCATTTCCAGCTCGTGGTCGTAGGTCGCGGCGTCGCCGATCGCGACGCGGGCCAGCGCCTCGGCTTTTGACCGGGCACCGATGTCGATCCAGATCTCGTGAATCTCGGGGACTTTCTTGCGGTCGGCGTCGTCCATGAGGTGAACGGCGCGTTTGCCGGTGACGCCTTTGACCGGGCCGGCGGCAGTTTGGATGATGACGCGCCGGCCGGAGATGACGGTGCGGTCGTGGCCGCCGATGGTGTCGAAATAGATGAAGCCGTCCTTGTTGACGTAGGTGATGATGAGGCCGAGTTCATCCATGTGGCCGGCCAGCATAAGCACGGGATCGCCTTCGGGGTTGAGGGTGGCGATGCGGTTGCCGAGTGCGTCGTTGGCGTAGGCGTCGGCGGCGGGTTTCACGTGGCGATCAAAGACGGCTTGGGCCTCGCCCTCGTAACCCGAAGGGGAGCGGGCGTGGAGGAGCTCGGAAAGGAAGGCGGGGACGCGGTAGGATGACATGAGGTTTAGTCTCGCGCCGCAGCGCCCGGGGGCAAAGCGTTTTTGGCACATGACGATTTATCCAGC
>JBDNFZ010000019.1:0-2582 GCA_041689555.1 Opitutaceae bacterium
AGGCCCAAGGTCCGAACGGGACTGACCGCAGGCGGGGAGGGCGGGCCGGCCGGCCCGCCCTCCCCAACACCGCTGGCCAAGGGCAGCTTGCTTGAAGCCTCTGCCCTTGGCCAGCAGTGCTACAAGGTCCCGGCTCTACCTCAAGTCACACAAAGTCCAGAAACTGAGTGACGTTGGTCTTATGCGACCCGACGCACGGGGCGGGCGCCGGCGACGCCAGCGGTCTTCGGGAGAGTGAGCGTCAGCACGCCCTCGTGGATCTCGGCTTGCATGGCGGCGTAGTCGAAGCCGCGCCCAAGCCGGAGGCGAAGCCGGTAGTCGCGCTGCGCGCCCTCGAGGTGGAGCGACTGCCAGTTCACACGCACGAAACGGGCTTTCCGCGCGGTGACGACGAGATCGACACCGCAGGCTTCGATTTCGACCCCGGCCGCATCGGCGCCGGGCACGAAGACGGTCAGCGTCAAGGCCTCGGGCTGATCGCGGCTGTCGTAGCTGGGCTGACGAAACGATTCGGCGTCAAGGGCCGGTGCGGACCGACTGCGACGGGCGGGAGCGGCGGTGCGGGGGAGCGTGTGCATGGCGAAAGAATTCATGGCGGTGGCGTCCTGGAGCGGGAGGCTCCGGGCTTCTCGGGTGATAAACGGTTCCGTGATTGCGGAGGTTTAGGCCCTGAAGCCCGTGCCGGTCGTTTTTTGGCTCCGCTGGGAGACGACCAGGCGCATCTGACCACGGCATGGTTGCACGGCCTTCGTATTCGAAGTGCCGGCGATGCGGTGGAGATGTTTTTGAGCCTGGGTCATCGGAACGGTGAGACGATTTTCAAAATGCAGCCGGCGTGCCAAGTCCGAAGCATTTTATGACCGTGAAGATTGCGTGACGGCCCATCGGCCCACACGGTCGCGGGCATGACCGAAGCGAACGATGCGACGACGACGATGGCCGAATTGAAGAGCCGGGTGCTCGCGTTTGCGCGCGAGCGGGACTGGGAGCAGTTCCATGCGCCAAAAAACCTGAGCATGGCGCTCGCCGCCGAGGCGGGGGAGCTGATGGAGCACTTCCTCTGGACCACGCCGGAGGCGTCGCGCGTCGCGATCGACGATCCGGGCAAGCGGGCTAAG
The DNA here is from genome assembly GCA_041689555.1 of Opitutaceae bacterium. GTDB lineage: Bacteria > Verrucomicrobiota > Verrucomicrobiia > Opitutales > Opitutaceae > Tous-C4FEB. The sequence continues at coordinate 1,119 of JBDNFZ010000019.1, forward strand.
ATCGCGGAGGAGTTGGCGGACGTGGTGATCTACGCGCTCGAATTTGCCAACGTGACAGGCATCGACGTCGCGCGGGCGATCGAGGCGAAGATGGCGGCCAACGCGCAAAAATATCCCGTCGAGAAAGCGAAGGGGCGGGCGGACAAGTATACGGAACTGTAGGATTTTTGATCGGGGATTCTCGATTTTTTGGATTTGGGACTTTTGGGTGGGTCGGGGAATCGGAGGTTATCGCGGTCTTTGGAATCTGGGCGGGACGCCCGAAACACGTTTCGGACGGGCATGAAAAAGGCCGCGCGTATGATGCGCGGCCTGAAATCAAAAATCCGGGAATCGAAAATCGAGAATCGGGAATCGAGAAGTCCGCGGTTCAGGCTTTGCCGCCGTAGCTGACGAAGTCGTCGAGATCGAGCATCTCGGCGAAGGAGCGGATGTCATCGCGGCCGGACTTGTTGCCCTCGATCACGGCGGCGATCCACTTGTGGCCGTCGGCGCTGCCGGGCCCGACCTGTTCGACCCATGACGACCAAGCGACCGTCTCGAAGGGCTGGCGGGAGGTGTTGGCGTTGATCCAGGTCAGGATTTCCAGATCGGTTTTTCCGCTCTTGATTTCGGCGAGCATGGCGTCGGCCGCGATGCCGGTGAAGGCGAAGAACATTTTATCGATCGGACAATCGTAGTGATAGTCGCCGCCTTTGCCGGCGATTTCGGCGCGGGCTTTGTCGAGCAGGCGGGCGAGGTGCGCGTAGCCGCCGATGCGGACGCGGAGGCTGCGGGGCGGATGTTGGGTGAGGTCGGGATTGGAATAGTTGATCATGGGAAGACCGAGGTTTCGGCGGAATTCGCTTTCGCGCAAGCGAAGGGTTGTTGAAGTTCGGTGACATCGCCGACGCCCCATGAAATCTACCCAAGTCGTCCGCAACTACTACGTGCTGCCATGCTGTCTGCTGTTGCTGAACCTTTGCGTGGAAATGGTGAGCTACAAGGCGAAGGTGCTGGGCGATCCATTCCTGCGGACGGGGGCGATCATGGGAATGGTGCTCTTCGGGGGTTCGTTGGTGGGTTTCGTAGTCGCGCCGTTGATCGGGAAACTGGTGGGAGGAATGTATCGCGGGAGCCGGCAGGGCGGCGGGGAGCTGGCCGAGATTTTCTTCCTGCTCCTGCTTGGCGCGGCCGTGTTTTGGCTCTACTACCGGATTTATATTCTGGGGCCGGAATCGGTGTTGCCGGCCGAGTGGCACAATCCGAAGTTCTGAGGCGTCTTACTGATTCTCGCGCAATAGTGTGTCACGGGAGCCCGGGGCGGTCGGGTTGAAACCCGCCTTCGGCGCTCTGGAAAGGCGGACTGAAGTCCGCCCCTGGAGTTTGGCCCTGACTAGACGCCTACCGTTAGAAGCGAGAAGAGCCATTTTTTGGACGCATTTTTTGATTGGACAAGCATCTAGTTATATATCTAGATGTCAA
>JBDNFZ010000020.1:0-3820 GCA_041689555.1 Opitutaceae bacterium
GAGATCAAGCCCGATGCAGAAGAGGGGATTTTGCCGATGGAGGCGGCGGTGTCATGAGCAAGAAACAATCAGGCGCAATAGGCGGACCAACGCCCAACGAATTGATTCAGATTGCCGCGACTCTGAGCCCGGAAGCGTTGCGTAGTGCTGGGGCTTTCGATTAAGAAGCAGCGTTGTCCGGGGCATTCGGTGTTTGGACTTTGGCGCAAGAGGTGATCTTGCGCGGCGGCAAGACTCGGCAATAGCAGGCGCGCGCTGAAGCCGAACTAGCCGATGCGAAAAACGATGTGGGTGCTCCCTCCGATTCGGAGAAGGTCGACTATTCTCTTAACGAAGCCTGGAGGGAATTGGGCTACAAAGACATGCGCGGCGAGCGGAGTCGGTTTGAGTTGGTTGCAGCTGTAGAGAAGGCCGGGGCGTTTGGCGAATCCCGGGTGCGCAGCGGGTTCGTGAAATGGCTACGAGACCTTGGCCGGGTGGACCTATTCCAACTTTCAATTTTGAAAGCGTTCAACGCGAACCGCAAAGCACGGGGGCGTAGTGCTACCAGTTCGCCTCGCTGGGTGCCACAATCTCGAAGTCCTAAATCTGAATCATAACCGGCTTTCGTTACTACCAGCAGGTGGATTGGCGAAGGCAGAAAAAAGCGCTGTCAAATAATTCGCTCGGAATCTTTAGGGTTAAGGCGCGCTTTGCATAGGGTTTCCCAAGCCGCCGAGGCACCTGCGGGCCAACCTTTGGCGCGGAGCACGGTGTGGCCGGCACTTTGCGGCCGCAGTTTGGTGAAATTAGGCGCGTACCAGAACGTTAAAAAAGGTCCGTGCTATCTTGTCACCGAAAGACCCGCCCATGCACAACCAAGAGCCTATACTGTCGCCAACGGTCGCTGAAAAACCAACGGCACTCCTTAAAAAAGAAGCAATCGCGCGCGAGCTGCAATGCTCACCGCGCCACATCGAGAGGCTGCAACGCGCCAAGAAAATCCCCGTGATTCGCATCAGCGCCAAGTGCGTGCGCTATCGGCTTGCCGGAGTTCTCGCCGCTCTTTCCAAGCTCGAAACGGAGGCCGTAGAGTGAGTGCCGGCCGGAAATCTCTGCGGCGGAAGCCAGCCGAGCGCGACCTGTTCGGCGAGCCGGTGCGCGAGCCTCTACCGCTTTGCAAGCCCATCCCCCGGCGGGACGGTCCCGGATGGCGCGTGGGCTCGGAAGGCGCTCTATGAACTGCGCCCAAGAAGCAACGCCGGCCACACTCCTGAATGCAAAGAAACAACCGGAATTTTTCAGGCTCGAAGAGGTCGCCGGTTATGGCGGTTTGTCACGACGCGAGAGGGTTTTCGCAGAAGCGATTTTCGCAGGGTGTAACCAGACTCAAGCCGCGCGGCGCGCAGGGGTTCTGGGTGGAAAATCCAACGTGCGCGCGGCAGGAGCGAAGTTAGCAGCAAAACCAAGCGTCCGCGCGGTCATATACCAAGCTTGGGCAAAGAGCGGCGCTAACATCGATGACACGGTGCGGCAGGCATCCGCGATAGCCGGTCGGGCCTTCACTGATTGGATGGAACCCAACCTCTACGCCTACGTCAGTAACGCACCGGGCACGTATATGGATCCGTTCGGCTTGTGCGGGACAACCGCGCCAAATCATATCCCGGGCGGTGGTGGTGGTGGTGGTGGTGGCCCAAACAAACCAGCGAACACTGCGACCAGTGGGCAGACGAACGGGAATGGACCGGTCGTGCTCACGCCATTCGTTTCCTCAGCAAAATACACGCGCCCGACCAGCTGCATGGGCTGCCACGGTCTTGATTGGCGCACTCGCGCCGGAATCGGATTACCGATGGATCAGCGATGGTTCAATCGCACTGTGGCAGAGGCTGCGACCAAGATCTTTCTGGGAACGGTCGCGGTTGGAGGAACTATTGGGGTTGGAATGGCGACGGCGCCGGATACCACAAGTTTCCTATTGAAAGCATTGTTGGATATCTGGACGTCGAACGACTCGAGGTTCAAACAACGCCTCTCGATCCGCCTGCCGAAAATCCGTGTTCACCTCGGAGTGTGCCGACCGGGCCGGGCTCACCACCACCACCACCACCACCACCTCCGCCCCCGCCTCCGACGTATCCACATTCTTTGCCGATGCCCAAACAATGAGAGACAAGCTGCAAATTACCGGGATCATCTTTCTGCTGCTCGGCTTCGCATTGTTCATAGGCAAGTTTGTGTCAGCGAATCCCATGAATCTTCCGAACAATAGAAAACGCGCATACGGGGCAGTCGTAACCTCTGGTGCGTTTGGAGATTGGGGATTGGTGCTAATTGGCATCGGATGCCTGTGTTTCTTGTTGCGGTCGTTTTTTCGAGAGTAAGCACGCTATGATAAAGGCGCTGGCTTTGCTGTTTTTTGGTTGGAAACGAACGCCGAAGAGGTTCGTGTCGAGATGTGCCGAGTACATCCCGATTTTCTTGAAAGAAAGAGGAGTGGACAATCCCGATCGTCTGCCTGCGCCTTGTCGACTTGCGCTCTCTCAGTTGGCGTATTTGAGGGCAGCAAATATGAAGTTTGATCAACAGCCTCGTTTTAGAAGCTATGTGACCGAATTGGATAAAATCTGCGGTATGGTCGTCGACGTGCTTACCGAACGTGAAGTCGCGGACGAACAGGTGAGGAGCATACTTTTGTTTCACGGTATAGAAGCCAGAAGCCCAGAAAAGTGACATGGGATGGTCAGGCGAGCGCGGAGGCGCAAACTGACCATCGCCATGAACCCAAATCATCCCCCCGCTAGAAAAAGCCGGGCCTAGAAAAGCGGCCGTGGGTTGACTCTTGACAGAGCGGCGTCCTGCCCGGCGGCGCGACCGAGCAATTTGCATTCGGCTACGACGGCATCGGCGCCTGAACTCCGAGACCGCCGGCACCGCGTCCACGCCGATCTCCTCCGGCACCACCGCCTACGTCGTCAACGCCGTCAACCAATACACCGCCCTCACCGGCGCGCGCCCCGACACCCCGGCCTACGATCTCAACGGCAACACCACCGCCCTGCGTGGGATGACCCTGCGCTACGACGAGGCCGACCGCCTCGTGGAAGCCGCCGATGCGACGCGCACGATCCGGTATGTCTATGACGGACTCGGCCGGCGCGTGGAGCGCGCGGAGATTCCCCTCGCCGGCGCGCTCACGGCCACCCGCTATGTTTACGACGGCATGCGCGTGGTCGAGGAACTCGACGGCGGCTACGCGACGTTGCGCAGCTACACCCGAGGGCACGACCTCTCGGGCACGGCCGAGGACGCCGGCGGCATCGGCGGCCTCCTCGCGCTGGCGCGGCCCGTCGGGGCGACGTGGACGGCGGCCGGTTACCATTACGACGGCACGGGCAACGTCACCGCGCTCGTGGCCGACGACGGCACCCTCGCGGCCGCCTACACCTACGGCCCCTACGGCGAACGCCTCACCGCCACCGGCCCGCTCGCGGAGAGCAACCCGTATCAATTCAGCGGCAAGGAGCGCGACGCCGCCACCGGCCTGTATTATTTCGGCTACCGTTGCTACGACCCGCTGGCCGGCCGCTGGCTAAACCGCGATCCGTTGCAGGAAACCGGCGGCCTCAACCTCTACGCCTACGTCAGCAACGCCCCCGGCACGTTTATGGATCCGTTCGGCTTGTGCGGGACAACCGCGCCGGATCATATTCCGAAGGGAGGCGGAGGCGGCGGCGGAGCTACTACAGCGGGAACTCCTATCCCGGATATTTCATACGCGATCCAGTTTTGCGAGGCTGAGCGAAGTGGGCGGGTAAAAACGGCTGGCCCGCGACGA
>JBDNFZ010000021.1:0-8028 GCA_041689555.1 Opitutaceae bacterium
GCCAGCGCTTCCTGCTCGTCGAGTGAAAGTCGGTCCGCCGCGTCAAGAGTCGTCGCGTATGAGGTCATGGCCAAACGATGATCTGCTCGCCGCCGATTTCAACCTTCCACTTGACGAACATCCGCCACGCCCGGAGCGCGCCACAAACGGAACCGGCGGAGCCGTGGTTTTGAAACGCAGTAATCTTCGGTCTTCACAAACCCGAAACCGGACGTTCGGAGAAGCGCCGCTCCGACAGGCAAAAATCCCCTACATCACACTCGCCGGCACGACGCCGGTGAGACGCTGGTCGAGGCCTTGGAACTCGAATGCGAAGCGCGCTTGGAAGCCCTGCTCAAAGACCCGACGAACTTCGCGCCGTTGTTTTGAGCGGCGTGCGGTGCGAACGACGCGCCTCAGCGCTTGAAGATCTCCGCCGCCGCGAGCGTAAGATCGGGCAGCAGCGGCGTCGAAAACGTCTCGTTCTCCTCCAGAAACTGCACGGGCTTCGCCGTATCGCGGGCGAAATCGTAGCGCTGGATTTGCAGCAGCAGCGGATCGACGAGCCAGAGTTCTTTCACGCCGGCCTTGGCGTAGATGAGGCGCTTTTGCTTCTTGTCGAGCTGTGCGGTCGAGGGTGAGAGAATTTCGATTACCAAATCGGGTGCGCCGTGGACCCCGTCTTCCTGCACGGCGCTCAGCCCGTCTTTCGCGACAAAAAAAATGTCCGGCTGCACCACGTCGTTCTCCGAGAGAAAGACATCAAACGGCGCCACAAACGCCCGACCCACCGGGTGCCGCTCCAAGTATCGGCTGAAGAGGCCGACGAGATTCCAGACGATCAACTGATGGGTATACTTCGGCGAAGGCGACATGGCGTAGAGTTCTCCTTCCAGTAGCTGATAGCGCGAGCCACCCGGAATGGCGCGGTAGTCGGCCACCGTCAGCAATTCGGTGGGTAGATTCGCGGGTGGCATGGCAGCGAACGTGGTGGATGAGCGCGTAGTGTCAAAAGTCGTTTGCCGGCGACATCACGCCGCGGACTACGCCAGAATCCCCTTCACCACGCTCGCCGGCACGACGCCCGTTAGCCGCTGGTCGAGGCCCTGGAACTTGAAGGCGAAGCGCTCGTGGTCGATGCCCATCAGGCGGAGAATCGTCGCGTGCAGGTCGCGGATGTGGACCGGGTCTTTCACGATGTTGTAGGACATCTCGTCAGTCTCGCCGTAGACGGTGCCGGGCTTCACGCCGCCGCCCGCCATCCAGATCGTGAAGCAGCGCGGATGATGGTCCCGGCCGTAATTCGTCTCCGTGAGCGTGCCCTGGCTGTAAACCGTGCGGCCGAACTCTCCGCCCCAGATGATCAGCGTGTCGTCGAGCATACCCCGCTGTTTCAAATCCTGGACCAGGCCGTAGCAGGCGCGGTCGACATCCTTGCACTGCGCCGCGAGATCACGCGGCAGGCTGCCGTGCTGGTCCCAGCCGCGGTGGAAAATCTGCACGAAGCGCACCCCGCGCTCCACCAGCCGCCGCGCCATCAACGCCGAACTCGCAAACGACCCGCGCGTGCGTGCCTCCTCGCCGTAGAGTTCGTAGGTCGCCGCCGACTCGCCCGACATATCCGCCAGCTCGGGCACGCTGGCCTGCATGCGGAACGCCATCTCGTATTGCTGCGTGCGCGTCTGGATCTCCGGGTCGCCGATCTGCGCGTAACTGCGGCGGTTGAGTTCGCCGAGGCCGTCGAGCATCTGGCGGCGCAGCTCGCGCGGGATGCCGGGCGCGTCGTTGAGGTAGAGCACCGGGTCGCCCTGCGCGCGCAGGGATACGCCCGCGTGCTTGCCGGGGAGAAACCCGCTGCCCCAGAGCCGCGAGGAAATCGCCTGCACGTTGGAGAACGGGCTCGTGTGCTTCGCGTGCAACACCACGAACGACGGGAGGTCGGCGTTGAGCGTGCCGAGGCCGTAGGCGAGCCACGAGCCCATCGAGGCCTTTCCGTTTTGCATCGAGCCGGTGTAGACGAGCTGGTTGGCCGGCTCGTGGTTGATCGCGTCGGTCTTCATCGAGCGGATGAAGCACAAGTCGTCGCTCATCTTCGCGATGTTGGGCAGGAGTTCGCTGATCCACATCCCGGACTGGCCGTGCCGGGCGAACTTGAAGATCGAGGGCGCGAGCGGAAACGCCGCCTGCCCCGAGGTCATGCCCGTAAGGCGCTCGCCCTGGCCGCCGAGGTAGCTCTTGAGGTCTTCCCTGAAGCGATTCTTCAGCTCCGGCTTGTAATCGAAGAGGTCGAGCTGCGAGGGCGCGCCGATCAGGGAAATGTAGATCGCGCGTTTCGCCTTCGGCGCGATCTTCCAGGGCTCGGTCATCGCGGTCTGCAACGTCGCCGCGCCCGCGCTCTCGGCGCGCACGCGCGGTCCGAGCAGCGAGGCGAGCGCGGCCACGCCGAGGCCCGTGCCCGAGTCGCGGAAAAACTGCCGGCGCGTGAGCGCCGCGTTGTAGTCGTTGAAGATCTGCTGCCAGTCGGGAGGGAGCGGGTGCATTTTGGGTGGAGCGCGTTGACCTCAACGCGCTGGTTGGGAATGGGAGCGGGAGCGGGAGGGAGAATCCGGAAAGCGCGTCGGGGTCAACGCGCTCCACCTCGGAACCGGGAGCGGTTTCATTTCGTCAACGATTCGTCGAGGTTCATCACTTGGCTGGCGACGAGCGTCCAGGCGGCGAGTTCCGGGGCGGGCAATTTTTCGTCGGCGGGCGAATCGCCGACGGCGAGGAGTTGGCTCGCGGCGGCGGGATCGGCGCCGTAGGTCGCGAGCGCGGCGTCGAGCGTGCGGCGGACGACGACACGCTCATCGGCGGCGAACTTCCGACCGAGGAGACGGAGCGACACGGTGTCGAGCCGGGCGTCGAAGCCGGCGTCGGCATGCAGCGCGCGGGCGGCGAGCGTGCGCGAGGCCTCGACGAAGAGCGGGTCGTTGAGCGTCACGAGCGCCTGCAAAGGCGTGTTGGTGAGGTCGCGGCGCACGCACGATACCTCGCGGCTCGGGGCGTTGAGAATGTCCATCGCGGGCGGCGGCGCGGTGCGCTTCCACACGGTGTAGAGCGAGCGACGGTAAAGATCCTCGCCGATGTCGGCACGATAGTAGCGCGTCGTGGACTGTTTCATCGCGACGTCCTCCCAGATGCCCTCGGGCTGGTAGGGCCGCACGGGCCGACCGCCGACCTTGGCCACCAGCAGGCCGGAAGCAGCAAGCACTTGGTCGCGGAGTTGCTCGGCATCGAGGCGGTAGCGCGGGCCGCGGGCGAGCAGCCGGTTGGCCGGATCGCGCTCGAGCAGCGCGGGCGAAACGACGCCGGACTGGCGGTAGGTCGCGCTCGTGACCATCTGGCGGACGAAGCGGCGGTAGTCCCAACCCGACTCGCGGAAATCCACCGCCATCCAATCGAGCAGCGCCGGGTGCGAAGGCAGGCTGCCCATCACGCCGAAATCGCCGGCGGATTCGACGAGACCGGTGCCGAAGAGATGCTGCCACACGCGATTGACGGTGACGCGCGCGGTGAGCGGATTTTTCGCATCGACGAGCCAGCGGGCGAGCGCGAGCCGGTCGCGGGGCGCGTCCGCCGGGAGCGGCGGGAGCACGGCCGGCGTCGCGGCGGAGACGAGTTCGCCGAGCTGGGTGTATTCGCCGCGCGTCAGCACATAGGCGAAGGGCTCGCTGCCCCGCTTCTCCTCCATCACGAGGGAAATCCCGCCGGCGGTGCGCAGCCGGTCATCCTCGGCGAGGAGGCCGTCGAGTCGCGCGACGAGCGGTTGCGAGGGGACATCGGCGGTGGCGAGATAGTGGGCGCGGAGGAGCGCGGTCTGCGCGGGCGTGCGCCGGTCGGCGGAGACGAGCAACGCCTCGTAGGCCAGGCCCACCGTGGCGCCCGGCTTGTCGGATACGACCTGCCTCGAGTCGGCCGGCAAAAAGCCCCGGTCGTGGTGGCGGAGATCCTGCACCCACACGTCGCCGCCCGCGAGCGGCCGCGCGGCGCGGCCGTCGGCACCGTGGCGCGCGCCGAGGCGCAGCGGCGCAGCCGGCACGAGGTCGTTGGGAAACGCGCCGACCTCACCCGAGCTGGCGGCGGGCCGGCCGTTGACGAAGGCGTCGATGGAGCGGCTCCGCTGCGAGGCGGTGTCGTAGGCGAGGAAAACGTGGTGCCACCGGCCGGGCGCGAGCGGCTCCTTCGCGGGCCCGCGGCCGGTGAGGCCGCTCTTGGCGTCGTAGAAGAGCAGCCCGACCTTGCCCTCCTCGAGAAAGAGTTCCCAACCGCTCTGCCGGCCCTCGGCATCGAGGCAGGAGAGGAGCGTGCCGGTCGGCGCGTCGGTCACGCGCACGAGCAGGCCGAAGCTCTCGGCGCCGCCGCGCTTCATCGCCACCGGCGGTCCGACAACGAGATCGAGGCCGTTGAGCTTCGTCGCGGGACCAAAGGGGCCCGCGCCGGCCGCGTCGGCCGCGGAACCGACGAGCGGGAACTGCTGGCGCAGGCTGCGCTCGCGAGGGAGCGGTGCCAGCGACGTGGCCGAGGCCAGCCACGAAGCGAAATCCGCGTCGGCCTGCTTGGCGCGCGTCTCGATGGCGGCCTTGGTCGCGGCGATCTCGGCCTGCAACGCCGGCCAGCGCCCGCGGTCTTCCCGGGCGGGGACGAAGAGACTTGGCGGCGTATCGGCGATGTTGCCGTCCATCGCGGGCATCGTGTTGTTGCGGAAAAACGCCGTGAGCGAATAAAAATCCTTGGTGCTGACCGGGTCGAACTTGTGGTCGTGGCAGGCCGCGCAGCCCGTGGTGAGACCGAGCCACACAGCGGACATCGTTTCGACGCGATCCTTGGCGTAGATCGCCTCGTATTCGGCCGCGATCGCTCCGCCCTCGCTCGTCGTCGGCAGGCAGCGATTGAAACCGGAGGCGATCTTTTGGTCGAGGGTCGCTCCGGGAAGGAGATCGCCGGCCATCTGCTCGACCGTGAATTGGTCGAAAGGCATATTCTGCTTGAACGCCTGGGTCACCCAATCGCGGTAGGGCCAGATCGAGCGGTAGTTGTCGATGTGGATGCCGTGGGTGTCGGCGTAGCGCACGACGTCGAGCCAATGGCGGGCGAACTGCTCGGCCGAGGCGTCGGTCGCCAGCAGCCGGTCCACCGCGCGGTCGTAGGCGGCCGGCGAGGGATCACGCAGAAACGCCGCCAGCTCCTCGGGCGTGGGCGGAAGGCCCGTGAGATCGAGCGTCGCGCGACGCAGCAGGCGCGCGGGTTCCTCGACGCGGCTCGGCTTGAGCGAGGCGGCGGCGAGTGTCTCGGCGACGAAGGCGTCGATGGGATTGCGCGTCCAGCCCGCCCCGGCCGGCGGCACCGCCGGGCGCCCGGGCGGCAGGAAAGACCAGTGCTCCTGATACTCCGCGCCCTCGGCGATCCAGCGTTTCACGAGGGCGATTTCGGCGGGCTTGAGTTTTTTGTGCGACTCCGGCGGCGGCATGATTTCGTCGGGGTCGGTGGCGAGGAGCCGCTCGATCAACGGGCTGGCCTCGGGCTTACCGGGGACGATCGATGCATCGTAATCCTCACGTGCCGTCGTGGCGAACTCCGCGCGGTCGAGCCGGAGCTGGGCCTTGCGCGTGCTCGAGTCGGGCCCATGGCAATGAAAGCAGTTCTCCGCGAGGATCGGCTGGATGTGCTCGTTGAACGAAAGCTTGGCGATCTTCGCGGGCGCGACGGACGGGGTCGCCGGCACCGCTGCGGACGCGGCGGGTGCGGCGCCCGGAGCCGTGCCCTGACCTGTGCCGCAACCGGTCTGAATGAGCGCGGCCGCCAACGTCAAAACGCCGAAACCGGGGATTAAGATTCGTCGCATCGGGGTAGAGGGAGAAAACATCGTCGGGACTATCAACGCCAACGAAACGCCATCGCCGCGCTCTGTCCACGCTGCTTCGAAATATTTTCCACGAATGTTCAACCCGAGTGCGCCGATTACCGCGTCGCACGATCAAGCTTGGCCGCGGACGGTCCGTTCCGCTACGAATCGGCGCATGACCCTCTCCTCCCTGTTGCGTTGGACCTTGGCATCGACATCGGCACTGGCGTTGGCCGGCACCTTCACGGTCGCCGCCCCCCTCCCCGTCTACTTCGGCACCGGCGGCCCGGGCGCCAAGGGCATCTATCGCGCCACCTTCGACCCGGCCAACGGCAAGCTCACCGCCGCCGAACTCGCGGCCGAGATCGGTTCGCCCGGCTTCCTCGCCCTCCATCCGGCTGGCGACAAACTCTACGTCGTCGCCAACACCTCCGCCGGCCCCGGCGCCATCGGCTACCGGATCGCGGCCGACGGCAAACTCGAGGTCATCAACGCCTCCCCCACCGGCGACGGCGGCGGGGCGCACATCGCCGTGCATCCTTCGGGGAAATTCCTCCTCACCGCACAATTCGGCGGCGGCTCCACCGCGCTGTTCCCCCTCGACGCCGAGGGCCGCCTCGGCTCCGCCCAGCTCTACAAACACACCGGCCCCGGCTCCGGCGTCGTGCCCAAACGCCAGGACAAACCTCACGCGCACTACTGCGGGTTTTCACCCGACGGCCGCTTCGCCGTGGTGCCCGACCTCGGCCTCGACGGCATCGTGATCTACCGCATCGATCTCGATAAAATCTCCCTCGAACGCCACGGGTTCGCCGCGTCGGTCCCCGGCGGCGGCCCGCGCCACCTGCGTTTCTCCGCCGACGGCAAGTTCATCTATCTGCTCAACGAACTCGCGCTCTCCGTCACCACCTTCGCATGGAATGCGGCGGCCGGCAGCGCGCGACAACTCACGACGGTCCCGGCCTTGAGCGACGAGACCAAGGCCGGCGAGGGGTTCAACTCCGCCGCCGAGATCCTCGCGCACCCCGGCGGTCGTTTTGTCTACTCCTCCAACCGCGGCCACGACACGGTCTCGGTTTACCGCGCCGAGCCGGCCACCGGCGTCCTCTCGGTAGTCCAAGTCCAGCCCGTGCGCGGCGCCTTCCCGCGCAACATCAACCTCTCGCCCGACGGCGGTTGGCTGCTCGCCGCCGGCGCCGACTCCAACACCGTCTCGGTCCACCGCGTCGACCCCGCGACCGGCCGCCTTACCTATCAGACGAAGGGCGTGATCAACGTCCCCTCCCCGATCTGCATCCTCTTCGTCCCGCTCGTCGCACCGGCGGCGAAGTAGCCCGCCCGCTTCCCGTTGCGGGAGCTCGCTCGCTCGCCTCTCGTTGCGGGAGCGAGCTCGCTCGCCTCCCGGTGTGGGAGCGAGCTCGCTCGCGACATCCGCGCGCGCTTCCCGTTGTGGGAGCGAGCTCGCTCGCGACATCGGCGCCGTGTCGCAAGAGGCCGGACTTGACGCGTGCTAGCAGTGATAGCGCTTTGGGTCGTGCCACAATTACTCGTCCGCGACATCGAATCCGCCGCGGTGAAGAAACTGCGTCGCCGCGCCGCGACGGCGGGTATTTCCGTGGAGGAAGCCCACCGGCGGTTTCTCCGCGGCGCGCTCACCGGCAACCGGCCCGGCCCGCAGGACGATTTCCTCGCCTACCTGCGAAAAATCCCCGGCGGCGACGCGATCACCTTTACCCGGTCCAAGGATCGTCCCCGCCGCAACGGATTCTGATGGCCTACCTCATCGACACCTGCGTGCTCTCCGAGCTGCGCAAGCCGAAGGGTCATCCCGGCGTGGCGGCGTGGCTGGCGGGCATCCGACCGGACGAAGCGTTCCTCAGCGTGCTCACCTTGGGCGAGATTCGCCGGGGCATCGAGGCGCGCCGCGCCAAGGATCCGGTCGCGGCGCGGGCCCTGGAGCGCTGGCTGCTCGGGCTGGAGTCGCACTATGGCGACCGGATCTTGCCCATCACCCCGGCCATCGCCGACCGCTGGGGCCGTCTGTCGGCCACCCGACCGCTGCCGATGACCGATGGCCTGATCGCGGCGACTGCCCTCGAGCATAAATTCACCGTGGTGACGCGGAACACCGCCGACCTCGCCCGCGCCGGCGTCGGCCTGCTCGATCC
>JBDNFZ010000022.1:0-4533 GCA_041689555.1 Opitutaceae bacterium
GGTCCACCGGACGTTCCTGAGCTCCAGGGAGAGGCGCCTCTGGCGTGGCCTCCCTCGTTACTATACAGCCCCCGTTTGCTTCGTAATACGTGAATCCTTCGGTCAGTGGTGACATTCGAACTCATCCTTGAGCGCGCCGAGTCTTCGTGCAGAGCGGTAAGAGCGCGCGGACCATGGCTGGACAAAAAATGGCGGGCGGGATTTCAGAAATAATTCGGGTGGGGGCTGGCGGGGGACTTACGGGGTTTACCGACCGCTCCAAACTAGGGGAACAGTTACGTTGAGGTGCAACGGCCCGATTACTGGTATTGTTGAGTAAGTGGCCACCCACGCAGCAATCTCACCGCGAAGGCCGGACAGATAGAGGTCAATTGCCTCGCGGATATGTCGAAACCCAAGGTCAACAATCGCGCGAAATTCGGAGGACCAAACTCATCGGCGGGATGGCCCTAGGCGCCCGCATTTCCGCGCGATAAAACGCTACTTCGCCGGGGTCGCGGCCGGGAGAGCGGCAAGAATACTCTTGGTGACTGCTCCCGCCATCCGATCATAACCCGCGTCAGTAAAATGGACATTCGCAGGGCGTTGCCAATCGGCGATGCCGTCCGCCATGAGCCGGTGCAGGTCGTTGATGGCAACACCTTCCTCCGCCATGACCGCGGCGGCAGCAGCGTTGTAGCCGGCTTCCCCGCCCGCCTCGCGTCCGAGCGAGCCCGCCGGCACTGAGGTGGTGGTCGCGAAAATGACCCTTGCGCCAGAATACTTTAGGCGCGCCACCAAGATCCGCAGGTTGTGAGCATACTGCTCCGGGGTGGCCACTTGTTTACCCTCAGCCGGGGCGACGTAACTTCCCTTGGTATCGAGAAATTTGAGATCATGCAGCCCGAAATTAAAATGGATCACATCCCAACGGCCACTTCCCAGCCACCGGTCGATCCGCTCGATACCGCGGGCGGTGTCGCCGCAATTCTCGGGCGGACGGAGCACGTTGGCCTTGCCTTCAAGTTGGCTCCGCACCGCCAACGTGTAGCCCATCGAAATGGAATCCCCCAGGATCAAAATCCGCGGTAAGCCCACGGTCTCGGCCACCACGACGAAGGCCGGATTGGCGGGCCTCGGAGCCTTGCTCGTCTTGGGCAGGGGCTCTTCGCCCGGCGCGGCACCGAGTTTGGCGGCCCAGCAGCATACCACCACGAGGCCTGCGAGACGAAGGAGCCGCCCGGGATTCATCGAGGCCGGATTCCCCTGAAGGGTGGTGCGGGAGTAAACGTCATCAAACAAAGTCACGTCGAATGGGAGCCGTTCGCTTAAAACTTCACGGTCACCGTAAGGTCATACTGCGCCGGCATCACGTAGCTGTAGCGATAAACATTGGCGCCGTTCGCCAGCGTGGTGAAGGACGTCTTGCGGATATCCGTGTTTTCAAGATCCGTCAGATTCTTCACGCCGGCACGCACGCGCAACTGGCGACCCCAAATTTTCTGGTCGCGCATCACGTAAGCGCCGACGAAGTGGGTGGAGCCGCCGACGAGTTCCTGCCCGCTTGAGATGCCGAGAAGATAATCGTCGCGCCAGCTACCGTTCATTCCGAGCCGCACGCCGCGCAGGGGAGCCCACGAGCTACGGTTGAAGGTATAGTCCGCAATCCAGCTTGCCGACCATGGCGCGGCGCGCGCCCCGGCCGGCTTGGCGGACACATCCAAGGATTCGAGTAGCAACTTGGCATCTGAGAGCACGGCCGGGCTCTCGTTGCCCCGCTTCACGGCGGCGTCGTAGTAGTCACGGAAAGACTTCAGGTCAGGATTGCTCAACACCTTTGTGCGGCCGAAGGAGAAGCGCAGTTGCAATCCCTGAACGGGCCGCAGCATGAGCGTAAGATCCGCGCCGGTGGAGCTCTCGGTTGAGCCATAGTTACGCGAGGCGCTGGCGGTGCCCTCTTCCACGTATTTATAGGCAGGATCACCGGGCAGCACGTTATTCGGATTCATCAGATCCTCGGTCTCGCTCGCGGTTAAATCGATAATGCCATTCCAACTCCGCACCACATTTTGGCGGTCGATCTCAAATACCCCAAGCGTGAAGGAAGCGCGGTCGTCAAACAGGCTGCCCTTCAGGCCGATTTCTTTCGTCACACCCGAAATCGGTCCGAAACGCACGCGGTCGAAGGTGCGCGCATCTTGGAAACGAAACGACTCGGAGTAGACCGCGTAGGCGTTCACATCCTTGGTCAGGGCAAAGGTCAGGCCGGCCGTATAACTGGTATTGGCCTGATGCATGAACATATTCTCCAAGTATTCCCCGGGGAGTGCCTCGGCCCGCTTGGGCGGCGCGATATCTTCATTATAACGACCAAAGGTGCGCGTGCCCACATACTCATAGACGCGGTTCCAGTCGCGACGGGCACCAAACAAGGATTGCAGTTTCCCGCGGAAGTAGCGGCCGCTGGCCGAGACCGACGTGGCGTAGGATTGGCGCCACGCGGTGCCGCTCGTCGCCGACGTGCCGGCGGGGAACAGGCGCAGTGCGACCATGTTGACCTTGTCGGTCACCGGTAGATTGGCCGGCTTCAGCCGGTCGAAAACTTCGCGCGAGTAGAACTTGGGATCATCGAGGTAGAGCCGAAGGCGTCCACGGTCGTTGGTGACGTTGATCGCTGCGGCCGTCCCATTCTCGACGCCTTTGACGTTGAAATACTGCCAGCGGAGATTGTCGGTGGCGTCTTCTCTATATTCGGCGCTCATGACGAACAATTGCTGCATCCATTTGAACTTATCGAATTTGTAGACCGCCGTGCCGCGGAAGGCGTCCGCCTCCGATCCAAAGCGTTTCTGATCGAGCGTGGTATCGATGTAGGGCCGGCCGTTGACATCGAGGCTGATCGTTTGGCTAAAGAAATTATCGGTGCGCAGGGACATTTGATTTTGGTGGTTGTAGGCCAGTTCGAAATCAACGGGGCCCGCGCGTTGCTCGATCGTCACGGAATAGGTGTCAAAAGGCCGCGCCTGCCGGTCAAACGACCCGCGAATATTGTAGTGTTTCGGCAATCCGGAAACCCGCTTGGTGCCAACGACCACACCGGCCGCATTGCGCATGGTGACGTCGTAAAAGCCGCCTTCCAGCAGCGAGGGCTGCCCACCCGCCGGCCCGTTGGCCGAGGCACGGTCCGCGGCCGCCAGCGTGGCTTGCTGAACCCAAACGCCGTCGGAGGTAAAGTAAGTGCCCGCGGTGCCGTAGGCGAGGGAGCGGGCGGACTGCTCGCGGATGAACACACCGGCAAAGCCGCGGGCGTTCTCGAAATCACCCCGCTCGTTTTCGACGCGGATGACGGTATGGGCGAAGGGCTGCCACGTCAGGGCCGCGGTGGCGCCACGAAGGGCGTAGGTAGAGGCATCCTGATAGGTGCGCTCCTCGCGCTTGATGGCGTTGAGCCGCAGCGCCAGGCCGTCCCGAAGCTTACGATTGTAGTCGAATTGGAAGCGGTAGGCACCGTCGCTGTTGTAAATCGCGGTGGCCGATCCAAAATTTTTCATCAGCGCGCGCTTGGTGAAAACCGCGCCCTGACCGCCCGGTTCAACCTCGCCGAAAATGAGAGAGTTGGAACCTTTGCCGAAATCGATGCGCTCTACGTTGTAATTGTCGGAGGGGATATACCACCGAAAGTAATTTCGACTCACGTTGTTGGCCTGACTGAGCCCGCGGAATGCAAAGTTACCCTGCTGATTGTCATTCTCCATCGTCGGCGCCGCGTAGACGTTGGCCACGAAAGCCGCGGTCTCGTCGGCCGTGAAGAGACCGAGATCTTCCATGAAATCGGAGGTGATCGCGTCGATGTTCACGGGCACATCCTTGAGTGCCTGTTTCGTGCGGGTGGCCGAAAGGGTGTCGTTGGCAGACCAGCCGGTTTCTCGCTCGCTCGAGATGACGAAGGGAGAAAGCGAGACCGGTGTTTCCGGCACGGGGGCGGGGGCTGGCGCGGTCTGCGCGGCGGCGTGATGAATCGCAGGCCAGCAAATCAAAACCAAAAAGGCGCGCAGGGTGGTGTAGGGCATGGGGGTTTTCATAGTCAGGGTAGCCTAAACGGGTGAAAGATCGCCCGAGGCGTAAATGGGAGGCGATACCGCGCAATCACGAAGTTACTAGCATTGTTGAGTAATTCTTGACGCGAGCGCCCCGGCGATTGCCATGATCTCTCACGCACGCGCGTTTTTACGCACCATGGCCTTAAAACCAAACAGCCTATCCACACTGCGGAAACCACGGGTCGGCAAGGTATCGATGCAGGATGTCGCTGCGGGCGCGGAGGTGTCGCGCTCCACGGTGTCGTTGGCACTGCAGGCTCATCCCAGCATTCCGGCGGCGACGCGGGATCGGGTGCTCGCCGTGGCGCGGCGGCTCGGCTATCGCAAGAATCCCCTCGTGGCCGCGCTCATGAGCGTGCGCCGGACGGGGACCGGGAAATCGACCGAAAAGGCCCCGCTGGCGTTTCTGACCTCGCATGTTTCTCCGGAGAAACGGGCCCGGAGCGCAACGCAC
>JBDNFZ010000023.1:0-4043 GCA_041689555.1 Opitutaceae bacterium
CCCGGGCCACGACGGAAACCCGCGGTCGGCGATCACCAGCGCATTGGTGTGGCGGACGCGCGCAAGGAGCGCGAGCAAGTGCGGGTTCAAGATTCCTCCGATGATCATGGTGCCGGTGTGCGAAAGTTACACGGCTTCGCGGCCGCCGTTCCAGAAAGAAGTAGCGAGTGAATCCGCCGCGCCCGACGTTGACGGCCCCTTGACCGTAGCCGACCGTCCTCGCGTGCCTTCTTCACACGCATGACTCGTCCCGCCCTTCGGAACCACGAACTTCCGCCCGGCTCTTTTGCGGCCTATCTCGAGAGTTTGCGTTGGCTGGTTGACCAACCGTCACCCTTCACCGACCCGGCGGCCGTCACCGTCCTGATGGCAGGCGTCGACTCCCGGATGGCCGCCCTGCTGCCCGCCTACCGCCGGCACCTCGATGCGGCCTGCAATCTCGTCTGCGTCCCGCCCTCGGTCGCGCCCGGGGCTCCTCTGCTCTATCTCAGCGCTCATGTCGACACCGTGCCCGCCGACGCTTCGCTGTGGACTCCGCCCTTCGCTCCGCATCCCGCCTTCGAGGACGACACCCAACTCGTCGCCCAAGGCGTGAACGACTGCAAAGCCGGCGTCGCCGCCCAACTTTGGTTGGCGCATCTCGCCAGCACCGGCGCGATCGGTCTCCGCAATGTCGTCTTCACCTTTACCTTCAAGGAAGAGGGCGCGGGCGCTAAGACCGGCGTCGCGCTCGGCGAAGGCTTCGGCACCGCTTTGCCCGCCCCCACGCCCGGCAGCACTCTGCTCGTGCTGGAGAACACCGTCCGGTCGGCCCCACCCTACGTGCCCCTCGTTTACGCCATCGAGAGCAGCAGCTACACGATCCGAATTACCGGATCGCTCGCCGAATTGGGTGCCGCCCAACGCACTCTTTCCCATTGGCGGCCCGTCGCCATCGTCCCGCTCGCGCCCCTCGCCGCCGACTACTCTTGGGCGAGCCATCCGCCCCAAGGCCATGTCTGCACCGCCCCGTCGGAAAAAAACCCCCTGCTCTCCGCCCTCCTCGGCGCCGACGCCACCTCGCTCCTTTCCGCCGGCGACGAACGCTCGCACGGCACCGTGCCCGCCCGGATCGGCCGCGCGTCCTCATCCGTCCGCGACGTGCCCCATCGTCTCACGCTCACCAAGCGCGGAAACTTTCCCCTCGCGGCGGTCATCGCCGAGCTCGCCCCGTTCCCCTACACGCCCGTCAAGCCGCTCGCGCAATCTGTCGGTTTCGATGCGTTCGACCGCTGCCAAAGTTCTCCCGTCGGAGCCGCGTTTCTTGCCGAGGCCGCCGCTGGCGAGGCCGCCTTTGACCACAATCCCGGCGCCTCCGACGCCACCATCATCACCTCGGCCCTCCCCGTCGCCTATCGCGACCTTCTGCTTCCGCTTGTTTGCGGCCCTGGCACGCGCGCCCAACGCGACGCCACGCCGCCCCGCTATACGCACGGACCCAACGAGACCTTCGTAAAGGCCGCCGGCGCCCGCTCGCTCGCCCTGATTCTCGCCGTGCTGCGCCGCGCCGGCCACATCGTCTAGCGCGGCCGCTCACACCTGCTCCGGCCATACGCTGTGGCATTGGTAACGCGCCCACAGATCCGCCGTGCGTTCGTTTTTCCGGAAACCGATCGCGACGATCCCGACCACCGTCCCGCCCGCCCGTGCGATCAACGCCAGCGCCGCCCGTGCCTGCGCGCCCGTCTCGATCCATTCGTCGGCCAGCAAGACCCGCGTGCCCGGGGCAAACGCGCCCGTCCGCAGCTCAAGCGTTTTTTCCTTCCCCTGATAATCCACCGCCGTTTCGCGGTCGTGGGCGATCGGCAATTTTCCGCCTTTTCGAATGGGCACGAACCCGGCGCCCAGCTTGAGCGCCACCGCCGTGCCGACGATAAATCCCAGCGCATCCAGACCCGCCACGATCTGCACGCCTGCCCCGGCGAAGGGCTGCGCGAGATCACCCACCAACGCCGCAAACGCCGCCGGTTCCGCAAAGATCGGCGTGACGTCCGAGCGCTTGTAGATCGTGCGGCGGCGGTCGATGAGCGGGAGATAATCCATGCGCGTAGAGAGTCGGAGCCGGGCCCGCGGTCAATCGCCGCTTCATCGCCGTCCCTTGCCCCGGCTTGACGGTCCGGCGTCGGCCTAATTTTTCACCGCCATTCAGCTTGCGCGCCCCCCGGCCCGTCGCACCGTCTCGACTTCATGCCCCGTCTCCCGCTCGAAGATAATTTTAACGACGTCATCAACAAATCCCAGCGCGGCCTCGGTCTCTCCGACGCCGCCCTCGCCAAGCTCGCCGGCGTCAGCACCGACGATCTCACCGCGATCAAGGAGGGCCGCGTCCTCGACGAGGTCATCCGCCGTGTCGCCCGCAACCTCCGCCTCTCGCCCGACGCGCTCCTCGCCCTCGCCTACAAAAGCTGGTATCCCGAGACCCCCGTCATCAAGCGCGGCTTCGCCATGTTCAACACCCCGTTCGAGGACATGACCGTCAACAGCTACATCGTCTGGGACTGCGGCACCCGCGAGGCCGCAGTCTTCGACACCGGTGCCAACTGCGACGACATGCTCGCGCTCATCGCCGCTGAGAAACTCCGCGTCCAAGCCATCTTCCTAACCCACACCCACGACGACCATATCGCCGACCTGCCCAAGCTCGTCGCCGCGACCGGCGCCACCGTTTGGGCCGGCGAACTCGAGCCCTCAGACTTTCCCGGGGCCCAGACGTTTAAGGAAAACGCCACCTTTCACTTCGGCGAACTCGCGGTGAAGGCCCTCTTCACGTGGGGCCATTCTCCCGGCATGACCTCCTATGTCGTCACCGGTCTCACCGTTCCCCTCGCCATCGTCGGCGACTCCATCTTCGCGAGTTCGATGGGCGGCAGTCCCACCCACTTCCGCGAACAATACGAAAACAACCGCGTCAAGCTGATGACCCTCTACCGCGACACCGTCTTCGCCTGCGGGCATGGTCCCCTCACGACCCTCACCCAGGAGCGTCTGCATAATCCTTTCTTCGCCCGCTGATTTTCCAAAACCCCGGTCTTCCCTCATAAATCATGAACACAGAAAAAATCGCCTTCGTCGGAGTCGGTCGCATGGGCGCCAACATGGCCCGCCGCCTCAAAGATTGCGGCTACGCCGTCACCGCCGTCTACGACGTCAACGCTCCCAGCGCCGCCGCCCTCGCCACCGAGATCGGCGCCACCCACGCGACCACCCTCGCCGCCGTCACCGCCGCCGCCGATGTCATCATCACCGTCGTCACCGACGACGCCTCGCAGCTCTCCGTGTTCGCGGAAAGCGGCGACTCCCTCCTCGTCGGCGCCAAGGGCAAGACCTTCATCAACTGCGCCACGCTCACGCCGAAGGTCCACGTCGAGGTCGAGCGCCGCGCGAAGGCCGTCGGTGCCATCAGCCTCGAGGGCTCCATGGCCTCCTCCATTCCCCAGGCCCGCAACGGCACGCTCTACCTCATGTGCGCCGGCGAGCGTTCCGCCTTCGACCGCGTCGAGCCCATCCTAAAAAATCTCAGCACCGCTCTCCGCTACATCGGCACCACCGGCCAGGCCGCGCAGGTAAAGGCCCTCGTCAACATGGTCATGAACATCAACACCGCCGGCCTCGCCGAAGGCCTCGGCCTCGGTGCCGCCCTCGGCCTCGATCTCACCATGCTCCGCGAAGTCTTTTCGCAGACCGGCGCCAACTCCCAAGTTCTCAAAACCGACGGCGAGGATATGCAGAACCGCGACCACGCGTGCTACTTCTCCGGCGCGCACGCGGCGAAAGATTCCACCATCGCCTGGGTCCTCGGCGCCGAGGCCGGCCTCGCCATGCCTCTCGCCGCCGCGACCAAGCTCCAGTTCGACCGCATGAATGCCCTCGGCCTCGGTGGCCTCGACAAGAGCGGCGTCGCCGAACTCACCTTCAAGGGACGCCACGCCTGATTCCTGAGTAGGGCGGGCTTCAGCCCGCCCTGCCCCCCCTCCCCGAACCCCCCCCCCCCCCCCCCGCCCCCC
>JBDNFZ010000024.1:0-6121 GCA_041689555.1 Opitutaceae bacterium
GGGTCTTCATGAAAGGAATGCGCGGCGAAAAACAGCGAGGTAAGGAAGAGGTGACGGGGCCGGACCAAAAGCGACTGAACTGTCTTTCAGGAGGTCGCAAAGTCTACCGCGCCACAAGCAAAACCCCCGCAGCACACTGGACATTGTCGGGCCAGCCTTGGTAATTTTTTCCGAGTCCCGTGACGTCTACCCCCGCCCTACCCGATCGCGCCTGGATCATCGTGGCTCTGCTATGGGTCTGCGCCGCGCTGAACTATGTCGACCGGCTGATTTTGACGACTATGCGCAGCTCGTTGAAGGAGGCGATCCCGATGACGGACGCGCAATTTGGCCTGCTCACGACCGTGTTTCTCGTGGTCTATGCGATCGCCAGTCCTTTCGCGGGATTTCTCGCCGACCGGCTGAGCCGCAGCCGGGTGATCCTGGCCAGTCTGCTCGCTTGGTCGCTGGTCACGCTCGCGACCGCATGGGTCACGACCTACGACCAATTGCTCCTGAGCCGTGTCGCCCTCGCCATCGCGCAGGCGGCCTGCATGCCCGCCTCGGTGGCGCTCATCGTCGACTACCACCGCGGGTCCACGCGCTCGATCGCCTCGGGCCTGCTGCTGAGCGGCGCCATGACGGGCGGTGCCCTCGCCGGATTCGGCGGCTGGTTCGCCGACCGGCATGACTGGACCTATGCCTACCAAGTGTTCGGCTGGATCGGCCTCGGCCATGCCGTGCTCGTGCTGCTTTTCCTGAAGGACCTCACCGCCCCGGCCGGTCCTTTGGCGCAGGCTCCCGGGGTCAGCCTCCGCGACGCGTTCGCCCACCTTTTCACCAACCGCTCGTATCTGCTCGTGCTGGGTTACGCCTGCACGCTGGGGGTCGTCGGCTGGTCCATCATCGGCTGGATGCCGACGTTCATGAAGGAACGGTTCGCCATGAGTCAGGGCGAGGCCGGCTTCACCACGACCATCACGCTCAACGCCGCGGCCCTCGTCGGCATGCTGGTTGGCGGCGCCTGGGCCGGCCGCTGGAGCCGCAAGGACCCGCGGGCTCCGGTCTTGGTCTCGATCATCGGGCTCGCCCTCGCCGCCCCCGCGATCCTGCTCCTCTCCTCGACTTCCGTCCTCTACGTCGCCCTCGGCGCCCTCGCCTTTTACGGTTGCTGCCGTAATTTCTCCGACGCCAACGCCATGCCGGTTCTCTGCCTCTACGTCGATCCGCGCTACCGGGCCACGAGTTGGGGCGTGTCGACCCTGTTCAGCTCCTTCGTCGGCGGTCTGGGGATTTATGCCGCCGGCTGGGTGCGCGACACACAGATCGACCCGGGCCGGATGTTCCAGTTCGCGTTCGTGAGCATGGTGCTTTGCGCCGGCCTGCTCGCCGTGCTCGCCCGGCGGCCGCGCTTGGGCCAGGACTAACGAACCGGCCCGGCCTCGAGCTCGCGCACCCATCCCGCGCAATACGCCGGCATCCGCGGGAGGTGGAACGGTCCCTTCCATAAATTGCCCTTCAGTCGCGTCGAGATCCGTCCGTCGCGGTGCGCGTAGACGAACCACTCACCTTTTATCGGATCGGCGAACACGCGGCGCGACCATGTGTGGACCAGCCCGTGCCACTCCGCGTAACGCGATTGCCCGGTGAGCTGATAGACCAGCAGCGTGGCGATCTCCGCCTCGTTCTGCCGCCACCAAAATTTTATCTCCGCCCAATACTCCTGCACCGGCTTGCCATGCAGATCGGTGAAATAGAGCAGGCCGCCGAATTCCTGGTCCCACCCGCGACGCCACATGGTGTCGAGAATCGCCAGTCCGAGTCCCTGCATCCGAATGTCGCGACGCAGCTTGGCCTCATGCAAAATAAACCAAGCGCACTCGATGGCGTGACCCGGGTTGAGGGTCCGCCCATCGAAGTGGTCGATCACGTCGCCGTTCGGCGCGACCACTTCCATGAGCGCGCCGAGGTCCGGCTTGAAGAAATCCCGCTCGATCTCCTCCACCGCCCGGTCGATCCACTGCGTGCAGTTGGCACCGCACACCGCCACGTTGCCGATAAACCGGCGAATCTCCTGCGCGGTCAAGATGGCGATCATCAAAGTCGCCGCCCCCTTCATCGGGCGCGTGCCGGGATCGGTCTTGGGCGGCATCACGCCCGGCGTGAAGCTGTGCTGAAGGAAGGTCGCGAAATACTCGAGCGCCTCGCCGCGGGCCTGCGCGTCGCCGGCCGCGACGGCATAGGCCGCGCTGCCGATCGCGGCGAAACATTCGAAACGTAGCGCCGCATGCGCAACGGCCGGTGATCGCAAGCGACCGTAAAGTGGAGTTTGCCGCCCGGGCCGCGGCCGTGGCCGTGGCGGCGGATGAAGTCGAGGCAACTGCCGGCCAGTTCAAGCCAGCCTTCCCGCGCCCCCATCGCTTAGCTGACCGTGGAAAACGTCCAAGCCGCACGCTCCTGCAGCCAGATCGTTTTATCGGTATCGATCAACGCGCCATCCTCGCCGAGCCCGGTCAGCAAGCCGCCATGCTGGCGGTCCGCCCCGTGCCGGAGCCAGAAAGGCAGGACATCCCCGAGGAGGTCGTGCTCGTAGCCGCGCCGGAATTCCGAGAGCTGAGCGGAGGCGAGACCTCACCTGACCGCTTGGATGACGACCGGCACGCGGCCCTGGGCGGCCTTCACCGTTACCTCGGCGACCCCATCGCGATCGACTGTCGTGACCAACGGCCCCTCGCCCGTGCTGTCGCAGACATACAAACCGGCGGCATCCTGTTTGATCACGTGGTCGATGACAGACGGAATGCGGTCGAGATCAAGTATCCCATCGGCACGAAACGGCGTGAACGTGGCCGCGACTAAACCGCTCAACCGGGGCGCCGGAGAAGATTTCGAGACCGCGGAGGCACCCTTTGATCAATGCCCCGGCCGCGCAAGGGCGCTTGCATTTCATGCGAAACCGGCGGCCGGGCGGCGCACGATCCCCGACTGCGGCCAAGGCCGTGAAATCGGGCGCGTCCGGAAAGTAGGGTGCTTTGCACCGGCCGGCTCGCCCGGCCGCCGCGCTTAGACCAAGACTAATGCACCAAGCGGCGGAATTCGATTAGGCAAGGCTTGCGACGATTGTATCCGGGAAGCGCATCTTGATGCCATTTTCCCCCGTGACGCCGATGACCTCTGAGCCGACCTGCAAAACTCGCGTGTCGGCCAAGCCGACCGGCAACTCACCGGCGACTGTGCTCTCACCGGTGAGCGGATCTACGCTGAGGATCTGGGTCAGGAATTTGTCCGTGTAGCCCCCGAACACGAGCAGGCGATCGTCCACCGCCAAGCCGCAGGCGCCACGGAGAGCGAGCGGCAGCCGGCCCAGCGTCATCCACTGGTTGTTCCGGGGGTCGTAGGAAAGAATCTCGTCGAGATTGCGCACCTTGCCATCCTCCGGTGTGCAACCGCCCGCCACGATAAGCCGGCCCCCGACCGCCCCCACGGCGGCGATGAACCGAGCGGGACCGGGCATCGGCGCGAGCACCTTCCATTCGGAACCCGGTTTCGCGGCCCACAAGGTGTTGGTGGCCGATGCGAAATCGCCGCCCGTGCCTGCGAATCCACCCATCATATAGACCAGGCCGTCCAGTAGAACCACCGAAGATGAACGCCGCGGCGCAGGCAACGCCATCGCGGGCAGCTCTCGCCAAGTGCCTCCCTCGTGACACAGCACCGAAGCTACGGCCGGGCCGTCCGCCCCGCCTCCAAAGACATAGAAGGCTTCACCCACACCCAGCGCCGCGGCCTCGCCCATCGGCTGCGGTAAAGCGGCGAGTGACTGCCAGCGATCGATCCGCGGATCGTAGATGTCGGCGCGCGCGTCCCAACATTTCTTGCCTTCCAGCCAGTGAGTTCCTCCCGCCACCACTATCTTGTCCCCGACCACTCCGACCGCACATCCCCCGCGGGGAAGCGCCAAGGGAGAGCGTTGTTTCCAAGACGACGGTTTTATTTTTTCAGTGGGCATAGAGAATAGGGATCGGAATCAAGCAGTCGCTTTTGGGGTTTGTTCAGCGCGACTCTTACAAACCGTAAGGACTGGTCTCCAAATTTCGAGCCGTTTTTACCGTTGGTCAGGGCGAAGCACCACTTGCGACCTCAAGCGGGACCCGCGTGGTCAGCGAAAAATTCCACATCGACTACAATCCGCGACGGCCGCACCGTCGGACTAGCCTGACAGTCTTGCGTGGCTCGAAAAAATAAAGCGTGGTCACCCGGATCCTTCCCCGATCCGACCGTGCCAAGGAATCGTTTTTAATTTATTTCTGATATGACGAATTCGCTCGGCCAAAGCGGTCTAACGGTCAGCCGTCTCGGTTTGGGCTGCACCACCTTCGGTCGCGAAATCACGGAGGAACAGGCGTTCGCTCTGATGGACTACGCGCTCGATCACGGCATCACGCTCTTCGATACAGCCGAGGCCTATGGCGGGGGCC
The DNA here is from genome assembly GCA_041689555.1 of Opitutaceae bacterium. Lineage (GTDB taxonomy): Bacteria > Verrucomicrobiota > Verrucomicrobiia > Opitutales > Opitutaceae > Tous-C4FEB. The sequence goes on from JBDNFZ010000024.1 coordinate 4,458, forward strand.
AGGCGCGGGCCTATCGACGCGACCGACTCGGTCTCGACGACACCCGCGAGGTCTCCGGAGAAATGCACTCTTCCGAAAAGATCATCGGACGCTGGTTCAAGGCCCGTAACACCCGCGATCGGATAACTCTCGTGACCAAAGTCACGAAGCACGTCTCACGCGAACATGTCCGGAATGCGCTCGAAGCGAGCCTTGCGCGCCTGCAGACCGATCACGTCGACGTCTATCTCTATCACAGCCACGACGCCACCGCGACCGATGACGAGGCCATGTCCGCGATGGACGCCGTCGTTCGCACCGGCCTGGCCCGGACCGTGGGCTGCAGCAACTACAACGCCGCGCAGCTACAAGGTGCGGTCGATTCCGCTCGGCGCGCCGGAGGCACCCGCTTCGAGGTGGCCGAGCTTCCCTACAATTTGGTGCAGTCGGAGCACGACGCGTTCCCGATCATCCGGCGCGAAGGCCTCGGAGTTTTCGGCTACAGTCCGCTCGCCGCGGGATTCCTTACCGGGAAATACACGCCGGATCGCACGGCCGTGCCCAAGGGCACGCGCTTCGACGTCATCCCGGCCCACGCCGACATTTATTTCAACGACCGCAACTTCCGCCGCGTCGCGCTGCTGCATGCCCTCGCCGATCGCGCCGGGGTTCCCGCGCAACAGATGGCCATGGGGTGGGTTCTGCAAAATCCCACCGTGACGACGGTGCTGGTCGGCGCGCGCACGGAGGCCCATCTCGCCAACGCCTTTGCCACCGACGCACTGCACTTTGATCCGGCTTGGCTGCGCGAAATTGCCGCCTGGGATTCGGCGACGCCAAGTGCCGCCTCCTCATGATGAAACCGGCCCACGGGGCGCAAACCGGGATTACGTCGATCGATGCGTGCTTCCCGCGGGTCGGGGTCGGCGCGAGTTAAAACTAGGTGACGAGGATTTCGGAGATTTAGGAATGATTGCAGAGCTAGGTTTCTCACCGCCTTTAGCCGCTGGTAATGTTCCCCCGAACTTATTGATAAGCCCTGTTACCCAATGTAATCTCAACTGCACCCATTGCATTTCTCGATCAACCCGAAAGAGCTTGAGTCGTCTTGATCCTGGCATTCGCGAAAATATTATCAGCTGGTGCCGCGAGGGTAAGATTTCGGGTGTCGCAACTGATTACTGTGGAGATATTCTTTGGGCAGATTCACATTTCGGAAATGAGCTCGAGTTTTTCATAAAGTTGCAGGTCCCGTTTAATGTTGATACTAATGCAACATGCTTAACGGGATCGGTGATACCGCGTTTGCTTAATTCTCGTCTCCCGAACATCAATATTTCACTTGATGCAGCCAATCCAGAAACATATAAGAAAATTCGGCGCGGGGCTACGCCGCTAGATAAAGTCCTGAATAATGTTGCCGAATTTTCGACCGCACTCGTTGAAGGAAATTTTCAGGGTAGAATAAGGCCGTGTCTTTAAGCTTCACTCTCATGGCTGGCAATAGTAGCTGGGACATTGGGCCAATTGGGTGGCGCCCCTCTCATAGCCCGGAAAATTCATACGCGAACGAAAGAATGGGCATGATTCGTGCTTAAGTTATTGGCATGAAGAATCAAACGAAAGCAGCGACTGGCACCCGGCCCGCCACAGACTGTCAGCCCGAAGCGTTCCTGTTTCCCGAC
>JBDNFZ010000025.1:0-3909 GCA_041689555.1 Opitutaceae bacterium
CCGGCGGAACTCGGCGCGCGGGCCGATCGGCATCCGGTGGTCTCCCTCGTCACGAGCCGCGCGCTCGACGCGGCGGCACTTGCGGCGCTCGCCGGAGTAACCGAGGTGCGGTGCGAAGGAGTTTCGGCCAGCTTCCGCTGCGCCGATTCGACGCGGACGCTTGCCGCCCTGCTGCCGCTCCTCGCCGCGCACGGCGCCGAGATCGTCGAGCTCCACGTGCGGGCGACATCGCTCGAGGAGATGTTTCTGGAACTCACGCGAACCGCTCCGCTGGCGGAGAACCGACCATGAACGGCCTGCGCGAACACCTCAGCCTCTCGCTGCGGCTCCACTTTCGGAACACCCTGGCGCTGCTCTACGGCTACTTGTTTCCTTTGATCTTCCTCGTGGCGTTCTGGGTGCTCTACCGGCACGAGAAGGTCCCGCTGCTCCGGCACATGGGCGAATTGCTCACGGTGGCGGTGCTGGGCGGGGCGTGCTTCGGGTTGCCGACGACGATGGTGAGCGAGCGCGAGCGCGGCGTGTGGCGACGCTATCGGCTCACACCGATGCCGACGTGGCTGTTTGTGACGAGCACGGTGCTCGCGCGCTACCTGATCGTCTTGAGCGCGGGTGTGCTGCAATTAGGCGTCGCGCTGGCCGTGGGAATGACTTTTCCGGCGCATCCGTTCGACTTGTGGGTGGCGTTCACGCTCGTCGCCTTTGCCTTCATCGGCCTCGGGCTCGTGATCGCGACGATGGCCGACAACGTGCCGGCGGTGCAGGCGCTCGGGCAGTGCATCTTTTTGCCGATGCTCATCATCGGTGGCGTCGCGGTGCAACTCGCCAGCCTGCCCGGGTGGGCCCAGCGGCTCTCGGCCTACTTTCCCGGGCGCTACGCGGTCGAGGCGATCCAAGGTGCCGTGACCGGCGGCGGGCTCGCGGCGCACGGCTTCAGCCTGCTCGCGCTCGCGTTGATCGGCGTGGCGGGATGCTACGCCGGGGCGAAACTCTTTCGCTGGGACGGCGCGCAACGGTTCCGCTCGCGCGGGGGCAAGTTCTGGCTCGTGCCGGCGGTCGCCGCCTGGCTGGCGGTGGGCCTGATGGCGGACTGGCGGACGCGGACGGTAGCGGAGGCCGAGGCGCCGTTTGCCGTCGTGGCGCCGGCCGTCGGGGCGCCGCCGTGGATGAAGATCATGGCCAAGGACGTGGCCGCGCTCAATTTCCGCCTGCCCTCGGATGGCGGGGTGGTGTCACCCTATGCGGCCGCCGATGACGAGGCCACCGACTACACGCGCGAGGAAGTCGAGTCGGTGCGGCGGGAGTTGCCCGCTTGGAAACCGGGTTTGACGGGCGACGACTTGCAGCGGGTGCGCGCGCTGCTCTGCGTGGCGGCGGTGCCCGACGCGATCCAATTGCCGGTCGAGCGCTACCTGCCGGCCGTGGTCCTGCAGCATCTGGAAGACACCTATCCCAAGGATAAGCTGATAAAAATCCTCACCTACATCGTCCTGCACCCGGACGACGGCACCGTGGTCGATACTATCGAGGGCCTCGGCGTGCAGGGCACGGCCGGCGATCCGTGGGTCGTGCGCGAGCGCTCCTACCTCTACGCCTTGAAATTCATTCTGCGGGTCACCGGGCGGGTGCCCAGGTTAGCCGACGCCAAGACCGAGTTTCCGACAAATCACCGATGAAGGCCCCCTCGCTCCAAACCGTGCGCGTCACCCTTTTGGTTTTGTTCGTGCTGGCCTTGGTGTGCGTGCCGTTCGTGGTGCTCGGCGAGGCCTTCGCGCTGCCGTTGCTCGAGGCCCAACAAAACCGCACGGGCGCGCTCATCGCCATCGCGGTGGTTTTGCTCGCGGCGGATTCCGTGGCGCCGGTGCCGTCGATCCCGGTCATCATGTATCTGGCGGCCAAGGCCGGCGTGTTTGCCGGAATCGTCGGCGGGTTCGTCGGGTTGTCGGCCGGGGTTTGGGTGGCGGCGCTCTTCGGTCGCACGGCGGTGGGACGAATCGCGCCGAAGTTCATCCCCGAAGCCGAACTCGCGCGGTTGCGCACGGCGCTCCAAGGCAAGCTGGTGCTGACGCTGGCCTGCCTGCGCAGCGTGCCGGTGCTGGCCGAGACCTCGGTGATTTTGGCGGCGGCGACGGGCGTGCCGGTGAAGCGGATTTTCCTCGTGACGCTCCTGCCCAATCTTGTGATCGCGACGATCTACGCGCTCGCGGCGGACGCTTCGCTCGGGACGGCCGCGATCACGTTGGTCGCGACGCTCGCGGCGTCCTACGTGCTTTGGCGCGCGCTCGGCGGCGCGTCCCGTAAGAAGCCGTAGCCGGAAGCCGGCAGTTGAGAGTCCAGAGTCGAGAGCTGAGAGCACAATCCTCGGAGGCCCGACAGACCGGCGGAAAAATTGCAGAGGTCCCCACCATTTGCTTCAGCTCTCAGCTCTCAGCTCTCGACTCTCAGCTCTCAACTGCATTTCTCCGGGTTAGCGCCACAGGTTTTAGCTCGTGGTTTTTGTGCGAAGCGTTGGATTTCTCCGGACCATGGGATCGCCCCCAAGCTTCCGTTCCGCCGTCACGCTTTCTCTCGTCCCCGAGGCGAAGGGAGGGCCGTTCGTCTATTGTCAGGGATTGGCCCACGGCTGCGAGCGGGCGGCGGCGCTGGGGTTCGATGCCGTGGAGATTTTTCCGCCGGCCGCCGCAGCCATCAATCAGGCCGAGCTAGCGGGCCTGTTGCAACGCCATCGGCTCGCCGTCGCTGCGGTGGGCACGGGCGCGGGCTGGCTCATTCACAAATGGACACTCACGCACTCCGACGAGGTCGTGCGCCGCCTCGCGCGGGAGTTTATCCGCACGATCATCGAGACGGCGGCGGCATTCGGCGCACCCGCGATCATCGGCTCCATGCAGGGCCGTTGGGAGGGCGGGGTGGACCGCGCCCAGGCGCTCGCCTGGCTGGCCGAATCCCTCGAAGACTTGAGCGCACACGCCGGCGCGCTCGGCGTGACGCTGCTCTACGAGCCGCTCAACCGGTATGAAACCAATCTCTTCAACCGGCTCGGCGACACGGCCGAGTGGTTGCGGACGCTCCGGACGGACCGCGTGCGAATCCTTGCCGATCTGTTTCACATGAACATCGAGGAAGCCGATCCGGCGTCGGCGCTGCGGGCGGCCGGTGCCGTGGTCGGCCACGTTCACTTCGCCGATTCCAACCGCCACGCGGTCGGCTTCGGCCACACCGACGTCGCCCCGATCGTCGCCGCCCTGCGCGAGATCGGTTATGCCGGGTATCTCTCGGCCGAGATCGTGCCGCTCCCCGACGCCGAGACGGCCGCGCGCCAGACCCTCGCGGCCTTTCGCCAACACGCGGTTTCCGCCTAAGCCCATGCTCAAGACCTCGCTCACCCATCCCGAAATCCTCCGCGTCCTCGCCCGCGCCGGCCATCACGCGAAGATCCTCATCGCCGACGGCAACTATCCCGCATCTTCCAAGCGCGGACCGCACGCCGAACTCGTGAGCCTCAATCTCGCGCCCGGTCTGGTTACGGTGGCGCAGGTGCTGCGCGCGGTGTTGAGCGCCGTGCCGGTGGATCACGTCAACACCATGGGCATTCCCGCCGACGATCCCTACGCGCAGCACGGCGAGCCGCCGGTGTGGAACGAGTTTCGCGGCGTGATTGCCGAGTCCGGGTCGGGTCTGAAACTGGAGCCGGTCTTGAAGTGGGATTTCTACAAGCACGTCGAGAGCGCCGACCACGTCCTCACGATCCAGACCGGCGACCAAGCCCTCTGGGCCAACGTCCTGCTGACGATGGGCTGCCGCACCGCCTAAAGTTTTCCCATGCAAACCCGCCGTCTCGGTCAGACCGATCTTCACCTGCCGATCCTGAGTTTCGGCGCCAGCTCGCTCGGGGCCGAATTCCGCAAC